>NZ_JBFUFP010001133.1:0-1689 GCF_056403375.1 Rhizobacter sp. P2_H2 | reverse complement strand
AAGCTGACCGGGCAGCTGGTGTCGTTGACCGTCGTCGCGGTCGACACGCCGCCCTGGTGGATCAGCACCACCACGGCCTGAACGCCGGCCGCCTTCAGCGACTTCGCATGGCTGTTGATGGTGGCCGACTCTTCGAGGAAGCTCAGGCCGCTGATGCCGGTGCCGGCGACCAGCTCGGTGGTGCCCTTGAGCGTCAGGCCGATGAAGCCCACCGCCACCGGGCCGAAGCGCTTGATGGCGGTGGCCGGCAGCAGCGGCATGCTGCTCGCCTGGTCGACCACGTTGGCCGCCAGGTACTTGTACTTGGCGCCGCTGAAGCTGCCGCCGGTGGCGGACCAGGTGCCGGTGGCGGCGTCCATGAAGCAGGTGTCGGCCCCGACCGTGCCTTGCGCGCCGGAGACCGGGAAGCAGCCGCCGTTCTGCTTGCGCAGCAGTTCGGCCCGGCCGTAGTCGAACTCGTGGTTGCCGACCGAGGTGATCTCCAGCCCGATGCGGTTCAGCACATCCACCGAGGCTTCGTCGTGCGTCGCCGACGAGACGAAGGGCGAGGCGCCCGTCATGTCGCCTGCGCCCACCACGACGCTGTTGGGGCCCTTGGCGCGTAGCGCCTTGATGGCGGTGGCCACGTAGGCCGCGCCGCCCACGTTGACCTTGGTGCCCGCGGCATGGGCCGGGTCGGGCAGGGTCACCGTGCCGCCGTTGGTGGCGGCCGGCGCGGTGATGGCGCCGTGGAAGTCGTTCATCGCCACCAGCTTGATGCTGAAGGTCTTGGCGGCGAGTGCGTCGAGCAGCTGGTCGTGCTCGTTGCCGGGCGTGTTGCCTGAAGCGGCGACCAGCGCGCCGGCGAGGAAGTCGCTCACCGAGGCGGGAATGCTGACCCCGTTGGCCACCAGTTCGTCCTTCACCGCGGCCTGGGCGGCGGAGACCGCGGCGGTGCTGAGCTTGGCTCCTGCGGTGGCGTCGAAGCCCGCGAACCAGGCCACGGTGTCCGCCGAGAACTTGCCCACCAGGGCTTCCGTCAGCGGCGTGATGTTCGCCGTGGCGGTGCTGCCGCTGCCCGTGGCCAGCGAGTGCAGCTTGCCGAGCGTGCCCGCATCGGCCTCCAGCACGCAGGGCAGCTTGCCGTTGAAGGCGGCGGAATAGCCGCCGTCGGCGCGGGTGGTGGCAGTGCCCTGGCTGCCGTCGGCGCAGCGCACGGCGACCGTGGCATTCGCCAGCGCGCTACCGGTGGCCGCGGTGCCGGAAATGGTCAGCGAAGCGGCGGGCTCGCCCGGGGACGACGGCCCATCATCGCCACCACAGGCGCTCAGGCCTGCGCACACCGAGGCCAGCAGACACAGCCGCAGGCGGCTTGAGAAACGACGGTACGACACGGGCAGGCCCTCCTTGAAAGTTCGCGATCTTGGCTGCGCAGCATGGCGCGCAGGTGACAGGCACGCCTCGCAAGATGCGCGCCTCGCATTTCAGCTTTCCGCATCAAGAAAACATCGTTTCGTATTGTGGAAAAACAGTGATGCCTTGCTGCGCTCATTCTTCCAGATGGAAGAAGTCGATTTCACATCCAGAAATAGAAGGATCAAATCATTGATTTCATTGAAGATTATTTTTAGTCTTATATAAGACACAAGTCTTCCGGAAGAGACGGCCGGCTCCTATTCTTGAAGCCATCAAGTCCTCGTTTTTCCACAC
>NZ_JBFUFP010001132.1:0-1689 GCF_056403375.1 Rhizobacter sp. P2_H2 | reverse complement strand
CGGTTGATCGACGAACTGGCGGTCGGAGATCGGATGACACGAGCGAACGTTCAGCACCACGTCGGCGATGGGAAGTGGGTGCGCAGCATGCTGAACATGTGCAACGGCCTTGCCTCGGTCATCAAGGCCGGCCATGAAATCGCCTCGAACGCGAGCGGCTACGACGCCGGCAAGATCACCGCAAGCGTCGTTTCGATGGCATTGAGCCTCACCCAAGTGTTGTTCTATCGATCCACGCAGGGATCCGCGTCCGGAAAGGACCATTGCAACAAGATTGCCAGCTTGTTTGCGTTGATCAGCCAGACCGAGCTTGGCAACCTCAGTGCGGAGGGGAGCAACAAGATCGATTGCAAGAAACTGGACAAGCTGGTGGTCGGCCCGTTCATGACGCGAATGAAAACAATGAGCAAGGTCCTGAAGTTCCGCAGCAGTGTTTTCATGTCGGTCATCATCGGCCACATCAAGAGCGCTGATGCGCTCAAATACATTCCCGACAGGCCCGACGGGGGGCGAAGCATTCCCTTGACGTATGAGGGACTCCAGAGTGAGTTCAATGCCATCATCAAGGAAAAGGAAGCCAAGGAAAAGGAAGCCAAGGAAACGGCGAACAGCAGCGGCGAAGCAAAGGCCTCCAGCAGCGATGACTCCAGCGACCAAGGCCCCATCGCGAAGACAACGGGCGCCATCGATGATTTCGTCCGCCACGCGCTGGCCGAGGTCCACGCGGCACAGGCCACGAAAGACACGGTCGATCGGCTGCTGAAACAACTGGGTAAAACTGATCTCGCGGCCAAGTACGCTGAAGAGGGGAACCTGCAGGCACTCCATGAGAAAGATCTATTGCATCCTCACGTCATGAGCGAGCTCATCGGATCTCTCAGTCACGCGCGGTTCCTGTATGACGACAAAGCCTGTGACGAGGAGGAGCACGCCAGGTGGTTCGACGAACGCCTCACTCGATTGGGTGCCGAAACCGAAATCAACCTTCGCACGGGAAATGGCCCGCAGATTGCGAGCAAGGGCGGCGTTGCGTTTGCCAACGGCGCGGGAGGCAATGGCAGCTTCTTCGCGATCAAGGCGGGGATCACCGTTGCGTCGAGCACGACCCAGCTGATTGCCGGCTTCGACAACCCATGCTCCGACTGGATCGATCTCGTCGGCAGCCTGTTCTCCTGTGTCGGTCCCGTCTGTGGCTCGACCTCCGGCTATACCTACAGGAACACGAAGCTGAAGAACGACATGCGCGCTGCCTACAAGGCAGCCGGCGTGGTCGTGCCGCCCAACAGCGGAATCCAGAAGAAAGGGGAACGAGATTTCATGCCGGTGTTCAGCCTGTCATCCATGCGACAGCGAGCCGAGGACTTCGACACCCTCATACCACCCTACATCGACGCGAACGACCTGCCTCCGCCTTTCGATTACGAGTGTGAAACCTCGGTCCTTGGGGAGATGTGGGACCAGGCGGTGAAGCCCGTGCCGTTGTTTTCAACAAAGCTCCTGCGGAAATGGGCAAGCCCTCCGACTCGGAAGCCGGGCGAGCTGGATCCCGATCCCATGGCGACCCTCCGCAAGGCGGGGCTGGTCTCGACCCAGGAAGACTCTTCAAGCGGCAGCGAGTCGACCACTCTCGATGGTCTATCGGAGCGTGATTTCGCACCCAGCAAGGATCCCGACCGCACGGGCAATGAG
>NZ_JBFUFP010001131.1:0-1693 GCF_056403375.1 Rhizobacter sp. P2_H2 | reverse complement strand
GGTCCTTGCTCTCGTCCTTGGTGTAGTAGTCGTCGCGGTAGATGAACATGATGACGTCTGCATCCTGCTCGATCGCTCCCGATTCACGAAGATCGCTCATCATCGGGCGCTTGTCGGTACGAGTCTCGACGCTTCGGTTCAGCTGCGACAGCGCGATCACCGGGCACTTCAGTTCCTTGGCCAGCGACTTCAGGCCGCGCGAGATCTCGCCGATCACGGTGGCGCGGTTTTCCTCGCTGCCGCCGCCGYTGCCGCTCATCAGCTGCAGGTAGTCGACGACGATCAGTCCGAGCTGGCCGCACTGCCGCGCCTGGCGGCGCGCACGGGCGCGCAGCTCGCTCGGCGACAGCGCAGAGCCTTCGTCGATGAAGACCGCAGCCTTGCCGAGCTTCTCGACCGCCTCGGACAGCCGGCCCCATTCGTCGTCGCGCAGCTTGCCGGTGCGCAGGTTGCTCTGGTCGATGCGGCCGAGCGAGCCGACCATCCGCAATGCGAGCTGCGCCGCGCCCATTTCCATCGAGAACACGACGACCGGCAGGCCCTCGTGCACCGCGACGTTCTCGGCGATGTTCAATGCGAAGGCGGTGTTGTGCGTGACGACATCTTCGTCGGTGATGTACAGCCGCTGCGGATGCGACACCGAGATGCACTGGCACGGCGCGCGGCGCGACGGCTCGATCGCGCTGAGCGTCAGCCGCTTCTGGCGCTGCCAGCGCTCGGGCGTGCGGGCCTGCTTGTCCGACAGCAGGAACAGCGAGCGCGGTTCAGGGTGCGAGATGTGGCACACGTAGGCCGGCAGGCCCGGCACGCGCATCCCGGCAACGTTGGTGAAATGCGGCGCCTTCTGGCTGATCGAGCACCAGCCGCCGAGCGAGCGGACCAGCGCAGCCACGTCGTCGGCCAGGCGCCGGCTCGCGGTCGAGAGGCGCACGCTGCCCCAGCGCTCGACCCAGCCATCGGTGTCGAGCAGGCCGCGCAGCAGGTCGAGCCGGCGCTCGCGGCTGGCGGTGAGATAGGACTCGGGAATGAATTTCTGGTCGCTGGACAGGCCCGACAGGCCGAGCGCCTCGAGCGCGGTGCGCAGCGGGTTGGGTTGCGCGCCGAGCAGCCCGGGCACATGGCCGCGGTCGCGGCGCACGATGCGGTAGTCGTAGCGACCGGCGTGCGTGACTTCCATGCCGTCGCCGGCGCGCTCGGCGACGCGCTCGATCATTTCGGGCTCTGCGGTCGAGAAGCGGACCGAGCCGGTGCCGGTCAGATTCCCGTCGCCGATGAGAGCACCGAGCAGCCACGGGTCGACCGGCAGCGCATCGAGGTGACCGAAATCACCGGTCGCGCAATCGATCCAGAGACGGCCCTGGTAGCGCGGCTTCTGCAGCATCACCCGCAGCTCGGCGGTGCTCAGCACGCGCGGTTCTTTCCAGCTGCGGAAATGCACGCGCCACAGATGCTCGTCGCAGCACTCGGCCGACCGGCCATCGGAGAAGCGGACGCGCCAGACGTCCTTCTCACCCTGCGGGTAGAGGCCGGTGACGATCGACGGCCGCCCGTCGACCGACGCGACCGCATCGCCGACTTCGAGCTCGCCCATGCGCTTCCAGGCCGACAGCGTGCGCACCCGCGCATCCAGCGGCTGCGCCTTGCCCATCGAGGGCCGCGCTGCCAGCACGATCAGGTCGCCCGGCTGCAGCCC
>NZ_JBFUFP010001130.1:0-1694 GCF_056403375.1 Rhizobacter sp. P2_H2 | reverse complement strand
CCTTCAACACCACCAACGGCAAGGAACTGTGGAGCTACATTCCCGGCTCCGTGCTCACCGGCATCGGTGCCACCAGCCAAAAGAGCTACCGCTTCAGTGCCCAGCTCGACGCCACCCCCACGCTGGCGACGGTTTCCGGCCAGGAGATCCTGCTCGGTGGCCGCGGCTCGGCGGGCACCGGCTGGTATGCGCTGGACGTGACGAACGCGTCGGCCATCACCAGCGACGCCGCGCTGGCAGGCCGCGTGAAGTGGGAATTCCCCAACGACAACACCTCGGCGTCGGTCAGGAACCAGGCGGGGCTGTCCATCGGTGGACCCCGCATCGTCCGGATCAAAGGGGCGACCAACTCGGTCGCCCTGCTGAGCAGCGGCTACAACAACGCCGCGCAGGACGGCGTCGGCCGGCTCTTCGTGCTGGACGCGCTCACCGGGACCTTGCAGGCCACGCTGTCCACCACGGCGGGTGCTTCGGGTGACCCGGGCTTCGCTCAGTTCTCGCCGTACTTCGAGGACGACGGCTCGGTCCAGTACGTCTACGGCGGTGACGAGCGCGGCAACCTGTGGCGCTTCGATCTCGTCAACAGCCAGGTCAATCGCGTGGCCACGCTGAGGGATGCCTCCGGCACCGCGCAGCCGATCACCACGGCCCCTGCGCTCGTCTACCAGAACGGAAAGCGGACCCTCTTCGTCGCGACCGGCCGCATGCTGGGCTTCACGGACCTCTCGAGCACGCCCGGCACGCAAACGGTCTACGCGATCTCGGACGGTGACGAACTCACCAACCCGCGCGGCAGCCTGACCAAGCAGGTCTACGACAGCGCCACCGACACGCTGACCAGCAACAGCGTCAACTGGAGCACCAGCCGGGGCTGGTACATCGACCTGCCCGCCGGCGAGGTCGTCAACACGGCGCCGTCGATCGGCTACACCGCCGTGGTGCTGGTGACCAACAAGTCGACCATTTCGGACTGCTCGGCCAGCTCCCGCTACTACGTGGTCGACATGGCCAGCGGCACGGCCATCTCCGGCGTCGGCTACGTGAGCGCAACGATCTCCAGCACCGACATGTCGTCGAAGATGACGCTGCTGCGCACGACGGCGTCGAGCGCCTCCAGCGGGTCGTCCAGCTCCAGTTCCAGCAGCAGCTGCGGCTCCGGCGGCATCGCGGGGATGACGACCGTCGCGTCGGGCACCATCAGGACCACGGCCCTGAACCTGTGCCAGGCCATCCCGTCGCGCAAGAACGCCTGGACCGAGATCCGCCGTTGATCAGGCCCGCCCGGCGGCGAGCTCGATGCCGTCGGCGAACCTCGGCAGCAGCGGCAGCGGCAGGTCGTGCCCCATGCCGTCGACCAGGTCGAGCTGCGCGCCGCGGATCTTGCGCGCCAGGTCGTGCCCGGCCGCCACCGGCACCAACGGGTCGGCCTGGCCGTGGATCACGCGGCACGGCACGCTGATCGGCGCCAGCCGCGCACTGCGGTCGCCATCGGCCGCGATCGCCACCAGCTGCCGCCCCGTGCCCGCCGGCCGGTACGCCCGCGCGACCGCGGCGCGCAGCTTGTCGAGCATCCACTGCGGATCGGGCCGGTAGGCCGGGCTGCCGATCAGGTGCATGAAGCGGCCGAGGTGCGCCGCCACCGATTCGGGGTTGCGCGGATCCTCCGGACGGCTCAGCAGCGCGCGCCGCACCTC
>NZ_JBFUFP010001129.1:0-1694 GCF_056403375.1 Rhizobacter sp. P2_H2 | reverse complement strand
CCGTCAACCCTGCGCGCCCCAGGTAGCCGCGCGCGAGCCCGGCGCCGCCCAGGTACAGCTCGCCGGCTGCGCCGGGCGGCAGCAGGTTCATCCCGGCATCGAGCACGCGCGCGGTGCGGTCGCCACAGGGGCAGCCGATCGGCACGTAGGCGGTGGCAATCTCGGGCGCATCGCCGCGCGCCTTCCACAGCACCGGCGTGACGACCGCCTCGGTCGGGCCGTAGCCGTTGATCAAGAGCCGCGGCCGCAGGTGCTCGCGCACCGCCTGCAGGCCGGCGCGCGGCATCGCCTCGCCGCCGAACGACAGCAGCGCGAGCGGCGGGCCGCCGCCATGTTCTTCGGCGCCTTGCGCCAGGGCCTGCAGGTAGGCCGGCGGGAAGCCGGCGTTCGTCACGCCGCGCTCGCGCATCGCCGCGAGCGTCTGCGCCGGCGTCCACAGCGCCTCGTCGCGCAGCAGCAGCGAGGCGCCACAGCCGAGCACCGTCAGCAGCCGCTCGTGCGCGCCGTCGAACGAGAACGACAGGAAGTGCAGTTCGCGCGTCGCCGGACCCATCTCGTACAGCAGCGCCGTGTCGCGGCAGTGCATCGCGAGCGGCCCGTGCGCCACGGCCACGCCCTTCGGCCGGCCGGTCGAGCCGGAGGTGTAGATCACGTAGGCGAGGCTGCCGGCGTGCAACGGAACCTCGGGATCCGTGTCAGCCCCGCCTTGCGCCTCCAGCTCGCGCACCGAATCCGCCGTCAGCAGCAGCGCCGCGCCGCAGTCCTCGCGCATGAACGCGATCCGGTCCGCCGGGTGCGACGGGTCCAGCGGCACATAGGCTCCGCCCGCCTTCAGCACGGCCAGCAGCGCGACGATCAGCTCGAACGAACGCGGCAGCGACACCGCCACCCGGCTTTCCGGCCCGACACCGAGCGCAACCAGCCGCTGCGCGAGCCGATTTGCACGCCGGTCCAGCTCGCCGTAGCTCAACACGCCATCGCCGTGCAGCACCGCCGGCGCCTCGGGATGACTCCGCGCATGCCGCTCGAACGCCTGGTGCACCCACTCGCTGCCCACCGGCTGCGGCGCATTGACGCCCCAGGCCTGCAGCTGCGCACGCTCCTGCACATCGAGCAGGTCGACCTCGCCGAGCGCCGTCTGCGGCTGCCACGCCAGCGCCGCCAGCATCGCGAGGTACTGCCGCGCCAGCCGCGYGATCGTCGCCGCCTCGAACAAGTCATCCGCATAACTGAACACCGCCTGCACGCGGCCGTCCGCATGCTCCAGCGTGTCGAGCGTCAGCTCGAACTGCGCGGCCAGCTCGCCCAGCGGCTGCTCCTGCACGCGCAGGCCCGGAAGCTGCGCCAGCAGCGCATGGTTGCGGCGCTGGTGGTTGTAGAGCACCTGGAACAGCGGGTGCGTGCCGAGGCTGCGCTCGGGCTGCAGCGCGTCGACCAGCTGCTCGAACGGCAGGTCCTGGTGCTCCTGCGCGCCCATCACCGCATCACGCGCCTGCCGCAGCACCTGCGCGAGGTCCATCCGCGCATCGACCGCGTTGCGCAGCACCTGCGTGTTGACGAAGAAGCCGACCAACCCCTCGGTCTCGGTGCGCTGCCGGTTGGCGATCGGCACGCCGACCCGCACGTCGTGCTGGCCGCTCCAGCGCGCGAGCAGCGCCTGCCAGCCGGCCAGCAGCGCCGAGAACAGCGTGGCC
>NZ_JBFUFP010001128.1:0-1695 GCF_056403375.1 Rhizobacter sp. P2_H2 | reverse complement strand
GTCGAACACCAGGTTGAACTCGACATAGCGGCCGCGCCGGTAGGCCTGGAAATCGCGCTCGAGCTCTCCGTAAGCAAGTGCCTGGCGGCGCTGCACGATCGGCAGGTAGGCCGGGATGAACGCATCGCCGACCGCGCGCAGCATCTCGAAGCTGCGCTCGAAGCCGAGCTCGGAGAAATCGTCGAAGAACACGCCGCCGATGCCGCGCGGCTCGTTGCGGTGCTTCAGGAAGAAATACTCGTCGCACCACTGCTTGAAGCGCGGGTACTTGTCATCGCCGAAGGGCGCGAGCGCGTCGCGGTTGGTGCGGTGGAAATGCTGCGCATCGGCTTCGAAGCCGTAGTACGGCGTCAGGTCCATGCCGCCGCCGAACCAGGTGACCGGYGCGCCACCGGCCGGCAGTGCGGCCAGCATCCGCACGTTCATGTGCACGGTCGGCACGAACGGGTTGCGCGGGTGGAAGACGAGCGAGACGCCCATCGCCTCGAACGGCGCCCCGGCCAGCTCGGGCCGGTGCTGCGTGGCCGACGGCGGCAGCACCTTGCCCTTCACGTGCGAGAAGCTGCAGCCGCCGCGCTCGAGCAGCGGGCCCTCTTCCACCAGCCGCGAGAGGCCTTCGCCCTCGAGCTTGCCGCCGGGCTCGCGCACCCAGTGGTCGGTGATGAAGGCATCGCCGCCTTCGGCCTCCATCGCGCCGATGATGCGCGACTGCAGGCCGAGCAGGTACTCGCGGACCGCGCCGGTGTCGCTCATCGCTTGATGGCCCGGTGGCCGATGTCGCGCCGGAACTGCATGCCGTCGAAGTGGATGCCCTGCAGCGCTTCGTAGGCGCGCTGCTGCGCCATCTTGGTCGAGTCGCCGAGCGCGGTGACGCACAGCACGCGCCCGCCCGCGGTCACGGCGCCGCCCTTGTCGGGCGCGGTGCCGGCATGGAACACCATCGCATCCGGCTGCTCGGCCGGCAGGCCGGTGATCGCATCGCCCTTGCGCGGGTTCAGCGGGTAGCCGCCGGCCGCCATCACGACGCCGAGCGCTACGCGGCGGTCCCATTGCAGCTCGACCTGGTCGAGCGTGCCGTCGGTGGCCGCCATCATCACGTCGAACAGGTCGCTCTTCAGCCGCATCATGATCGGCTGCGTCTCCGGGTCGCCCAGGCGCGTGTTGAACTCGATCGTCTTCGGCGCGCCTTCGTCGTCGATCATCAGCCCGGCATACAGGAAACCGGTGAACGGCACGCCATCGCGCGCCATGCCGGCGATGGTCGGCAGGATGATCTCGTGCATCACCGTCGCATGCACGTTCGGCGTGACCACCGGTGCCGGCGAGTAGGCGCCCATGCCGCCGGTGTTCGGGCCGACATCGCCGTCCTGCAGGCGCTTGTGGTCCTGGCTGGTGGCGAGCGGCAACACGTTCCTGCCGTCGCACATCACGATGAAGCTGGCTTCCTCACCCTGCAGGAACTCCTCGATCACGACGCGCGCGACGCCGGCGTTGTGCTGCACGCCGAGACGGTTGTCCCCGCTCTTGCCATCACCTGCGCCGAGGATCCAGTCGATCGCCTCATGCGCCTCGGCCGCCGTCATCGCGACCACCACGCCCTTGCCGGCCGCCAGGCCGTCGGCCTTGATCACGATCGGCGCGCCGTGCTTGTCGACGTGCGCATGCGCCGCCTTCGGGTCGTCGAAGGTGGCGTAC
>NZ_JBFUFP010001127.1:0-1695 GCF_056403375.1 Rhizobacter sp. P2_H2 | reverse complement strand
GGCGAGTACAAGGAAGTGATGGCGCAGATCGCCGACCTGCTGAACATCCTCGCCACGCCGTCGCGCGTGACGACGATCATCACCGAGGAGCTGATCGCCATCAAGCTGGAGTTCGGCCAGACCAAGCTCGGCGCGCGCCGCAGCCAGATCGAGCACAACGCGCAGGATCTGGGCACCGAAGACCTGATCACGCCGACCGACATGGTCGTGACGCTCTCGCACACCGGCTACATCAAGAGCCAGGCGCTGTCCRAATACCGCGCGCAGAAGCGCGGCGGCCGCGGCAAGCAGGCCACGCAGACCAAGGAAGACGACTGGATCGACCAGCTCTTCATCGCGAACACGCACGACTACATCCTGTGCTTCACCAACCGCGGCCGCGTCTACTGGCTGAAGGTCTGGGAGGTGCCGCAGGGCTCGCGCAATTCGCGCGGCAAGCCGATCGTCAACATGTTCCCGCTGCAGCAGGGCGAGAAGGTCAACGTGGTGCTGCCGCTGACCGACGGCTTCCGCAGCTTCCCGGCCGACCACTTCGTGTTCATGTCGACCGCGCAGGGCGTGGTCAAGAAGACCGCGCTCGACGAATTCAGCAACCCGCGCAAGGCCGGCATCATCGCGGTCGACCTCGACGAGGGCGACTTCCTGATCGGCGCCGCGCTCACCGACGGCAAGCACGACGTGATGCTGTTCAGCGACGGCGGCAAGGCGGTGCGCTTCGATGAAGACGACGTGCGCGCGATGGGCCGCGGCGCCCGCGGCGTGCGCGGCATGATGCTCGACGACGGCCAGAGCGTGATCGCGATGCTGGTCGCCGAGGACGAGACGCAAAGCGTGCTGACCGCCAGCGAGAACGGCTACGGCAAGCGCACGAGCATCGTCGAGTACACCCGCCACGGGCGCGGCACGAAGGGCATGATCGCGATCCAGCAGACCGAGCGCAACGGCAAGATCGTCGCCGCGACGCTGGTGCGCCCGGACGACGAGATCATGCTGATCACCGACAAGGGCGTGCTGGTGCGCACCCGGGTCTCCGAGATCCGCGAGCTGGGCCGCGCAACGCAGGGCGTCACGCTGATCGCGCTCGACGGCGGGTCGAAACTGAGCGGCCTGCAGCGCATCGTCGAGAACGATGCCAATGCGGACGGAACCGAGTCCGGGGAAGCCCCCGGCGATGGCACGGGCGACGCCCCGACGGAAGGGGAAGCCTGATGAACCGCCACCTGATCACGATCGCGCTGCTGGGCAGCACGGCGCTGGGCGCCTGGGCCCAGTCGACTCCGGCCACGCCGGCCACCGCATCGGCCCCCGCCACGCCGTCCAGCCCTGCGAAGAAGGCCCTGGTGCAGCGCGTGCTGACGCTGCAGCAGCCGGCGCTCGAGAACACCGCCCGCGAGGTGGCCGAGCGCCCGGCGATGCAGCTCACGAACGCCGCGCAGCAGTACCTGCAGCAGCGCGTGCCGGCCGACAAGCGCGAAGCCATGTGGACGCAGGTGCAGGCGGCCGTGCGCAAGTACCTGGCCGAGGCGGTGCCGCTGGTCAAGGACCGCGCGCTGGCGCTGAGCCAGACGGCACTCGCCGGCATGCTCGACGAGCGCTTCACCGAAGACGAACTGAAGCAGCTGGTCGCGACGCTCGAGAACCCGGCCTTCAAGAAGTTCCAGCAGGCGATGCCCGAGATCAGCGACAAGTTCGTGC
>NZ_JBFUFP010001126.1:0-1696 GCF_056403375.1 Rhizobacter sp. P2_H2 | reverse complement strand
GTATCATCTTTGGATGAAGACGACCCTCGACATCAACGATGAACTGCTGGCCACGGCCAAGGCGCTTGCTGCCCGGCAACGAACCACGCTGACKCGCCTGATCGAGGAAGGCCTGCAACTGAGGTTGAGAGCTCAGCAGGCGACGGTGCCGCGAGGCAAGTCGCGTCTGCCGGTGTTCAAGGGGCGCGGTGGGCTGGTGGCGGGGGTCGATCCGCTCAGCAACAGGTCGCTGCTGGAGGCGTTGGGCGATGACGCCTGACGTGAATGTGTTGGTCGCGGCATTTCGCAGCGACCATCCCCATCATGCGGTTGCCCGACCGTGGCTCGAAGAGGCCGTCGTCGCGGTTTCGTCAGGAGCAACCCTGACCGTGATGCCGATGGTCGTGGCCAGTTTCTTGCGACTGGTGACCAGCCCCAGGATTTTCCAGGCCCCGACGCCGATTGAGCAGGCGGTCGGCTTCGTCGATGCGCTGCTCGCCGTGCCGGGTGTTCAACTGGCGGAGCAGGGCGCGGAGTGGCCTCGTCTGCGCCAGCTGTGCCTGGACAAGCAGCTCAGCGGCAATCTTCTGCCGGACGCCTGGCTGGCTGCGGCTGTTGTTCACATTGGAGAACACCTCGTGAGTTTTGATCGTGACTTCAGGAAGCTGATCGGCCGCACCCATTTCACGTTGCTTGAGGCTGGTGCTCGATAGATGCGAACGAAGAAGGAGGCCCAGTCCGGGCCGGAACAGTTCGGCTTGCCTGGGTTCGACGAACTGCCACCACCGCCACCGCCGCCGCCCGTTCAGGCGGGCCGCGTTCCGCAGGCCGCACAGCACCTGGGTCTTTTCTTCGCGCTGCGGCCCACGCCCGAGACGGCCGAACGCATCATCGAGCTGGCAACCCGGCTGCGCGGCGAGCATGGCCTCGCCGGCAAGCTGCTCTCGATCGAGCGCCTGCACGTCACGCTGCGCGCGATGGTCGACGACGAGGCCAACGTCGAGTCGGCGATGCGGGCCGCCGCGGGTCTCGTGCACGAGGGCTTCGGCGTGGCCTTCGACCGCGCGCTGAGTTTCCCCGGCAGCGGCGCCTTCGTGCTGCGCAGCAGCGACAACCTGCCCGCGCTCGCTGCATTCCGCCGCCGGCTGAACCTGGCGATGGGCGACACCGAATCGCAGGCCTCGCGCAGCGCCACGCCGCACCTGACGCTGCTGTACGACCGCCGGCACAGCATCACCGAGCACGCGATCGAGCCGATCGGCTGGCACGCCGCCGGGTTCGCGCTGGTGCGCAGCCACGTCGGCCAGGGCCGCCACGAGACCCTGGGCGCCTGGCCGCTGTCGTGATCGCGCCGTGAGGTACGATGCCGACCGCCCCGAACTGGCGTCGGGCGGGGACCTCCTATGAAAGCCACTTTCGGATTCGTGTCGCTGCTGATCGCGTTGGCGATCATCGGCATCGTCATCAACAAGCAGCTGAAGGCCGTCGGCAAGGTGCCGGTGGTGGCCACCGACGGCAGTGTGTCGCAGGGCACCGGCGCCGCCAGCGGCACGGTGCGCGAGCAGTCGCAGCAGCTGCAGGAGAAGGTGCGCAACGACGTCGTCAAGGCCCTCGAGCAGGGCGCGCAGGGCACCGCCCGCCAGGACGACTCCCCCAAGTGATTCCGGCCCCTGACGCCGCCGGTGCCGCACCCCAGGCGGCTTCGGCCGCCGACGAA
>NZ_JBFUFP010001125.1:0-1697 GCF_056403375.1 Rhizobacter sp. P2_H2 | reverse complement strand
TGCTCTGCAGCACCTCCAGCGGGATGTCCTCGGCCACCAGCAGCTTCAGCCAGTCGAGCAGCTCGCTGGTGCTCGGCTTCTTCTTCAGCCCGGGCAGGTTGCGCACCTCGTAGAAGTTGCGCAGCGCGGCGGCCAGCAGCTCTTTCTTCAGCGACGGGAAATGCACCTCGACGATGCGCTTCATCGTGTCGGCGTCCGGGAAGCGGATGTAGTGGAAGAAGCAGCGGCGCAGGAAAGCGTCGGGCAGCTCTTTYTCGTTGTTSGASGTGATGAACACCAGCGGCCGGTGCTTSGCCYKGATSAGCTCRCGCGTYTCRTASACGTAGAACTCCATCCGGTCRATCTCGCGCAGCAGGTCGTTCGGGAACTCGATGTCGGCCTTGTCGATCTCGTCGATCAGCAGCACCACCGGCTGCTCGGCCGTGAAGGCCTGCCACAGCACGCCCTTCACGATGTAGTTGTGGATGTCGTGCACCCGCGCACCGCCATCCACGTCGGCCAACTGGCTGTCGCGCAGGCGACTCACCGCGTCGTATTCGTACAAACCCTGCTGCGCCTTCGTGGTGCTCTTGATGTGCCACTGCAGCAGCGGCATGCCCAGCGATTGCGCGACTTCCTCGGCCAGCATCGTCTTGCCGGTGCCGGGTTCGCCCTTGATCAGCAGCGGCCGCTTCAGCGTGGCAGCCGCGTTGACCGCGAGCATCAGGTCGTCGGTGGCGACGTAGTTGTCGGAGCCTTTGAACTTCATGCGTCGCGAGGGTTTGAAGGGGGTGCGGACCAGTATAAGGCGGGCCCTATAATCGCCCGCGGTTCGAAGACAAGCCCTCGCCAACTTCAAAAAGCTGCCATGACAAAGCTGGTTTCCCTGACGAATCTGATGAAGATGACGACTCTGATTCCGGCGATCGCTGCCTCCCTGCTGCTGGCCGGTGCGGCCGTGGCGCAGGACGTGAAGCCCGGCGATGCCAAGGCCGGCGAGAAGAAAGCCGCGATGTGCATCGGCTGCCACGGCATCCCGGGCTACCAGGCGAGCTTCCCCGAGGTGCACAAGGTGCCGATGATCGCGGGCCAGGGCGCCAAGTACGTGGTCGCCGCGCTCGGCGAGTACAAGAAGGGTGAGCGCAAGCACCCGACGATGCGCGCCGTCGCCGCGCCGCTCACCGACCAGGACATGGCCGACCTCGCGGCCTTCTACGAACAATTGCCGAAGGAGCAGCCCCAGCTCGCCGAGAAGGCCAAGGCCACGCCGGAGGTCGATGCGTTGCTCAAGAAGGGCAACTGCGTGTCGTGCCACGGCGAGAACTTCAGCAAGCCGATCGACGGCAGCTACCCGAAGCTCGCCGGCCAGCACGCCGACTACCTGTTCGTCGCGCTGAAGGCCTACCAGACCAACGGCAACCCGCAGATCGGCCGCAGCAACGCGATCATGGTCGGCCAGGTCAAGCAGTTCTCGCATGCCGAGCTGAAGACGCTGGCGCAGTACTTGGCCTCGCTGCCGAGCGAACTGCACACGGTGCCCCAGTCGCGCTTCCGCTGATCCCTTCCCCCATATGCAAAACGCCGCTGCGACCCAGCGGCGTTTTTACTTGGGCGCGCGGAATTCGCACCGTAGACTGCGGCACTTCATGCCATCCACCTTCCGGGAGATCTGCTTCATGAAACGCTGGATTCCGATGCTTTGCCTGGGCGCCATGCTG
>NZ_JBFUFP010001124.1:0-1700 GCF_056403375.1 Rhizobacter sp. P2_H2 | reverse complement strand
CGACGATGGCGTTTTGTGGGAGGACCGATATTCGCCATGTCAATCGCGCGGTGTTGATTCCCTGACCCCGCCCTTCTCGGAACTACTCCAGATCGGGGCTCGACACGACAGCCMGCATCAATTCAAGACCTTGTCGGACCAACGCCGCGTACTTCTGACAGTCGGCGTCGCTGGGCTTAACGCCGCGGGTTGAATCGGAGCTGATGGCAGTCAATCCTCTCCTGTTTTCCGAGTAGAACCTGTTCAAGGCTCCTATCGCAGCGAGCCGCTCACTGGAGCAATTTTCTTCATTTGATCCTTTCGCAAGCTCCGTCGCACTCGAGATAATCGTCGAGAAACTACGCAGGCAGCCGTTGCCACTCAGGTGATCGTCAAGCTCGTCGACATCCCAACTCAGAACATCGGCCAGGGCCGGTTCCATCATTTGCTGGGTGTCAATTTTCTGCAGAGCCCTCTGCATTTCTTGAAACAATACCCCAGAAAAACCCGATGTCGCTGAAAATTCTGTCTTTGATTGAACCTCTTGTTTGGCCCTTTCAGTATGCCCTCGCATACGCTGCCACAGATTCTTGACCTGCGCCCCACGAACTCCTCCCATCCACATTGAACCAGTATTCACAATCGCCGCAGCCACGTGCCATTTCTTGCCAACATTCATATTCGTACTACTCAGTTACTGCGAACCGCAAATCAATCGCCCAACCTGTCGGGCAAGGGCGGCCCGGAGCCTTGGTCACCAAGACCCGCGCTTCGATCCACGATGTGTTCATCCGAACGGTGAATCAACGGCCCTCTCAGACGGAGGCACCCGGAACCGCTTCCAGGTAAGCCTCCAACGCCGCCACCGCATGCCGCACCTTCGCCGGCTGCCCATCCCGCTGCGGCGTCACCGCCCACACCGGAATCCCCGGCACCTGCCACTCCGGCATCAGCTGCACCAAGCGCCCCGCGCGCAGGTCGTCGTCCACATCCGCCCGCGTCAGCAGCGCGATGCCCAGCCCGGCCAGGCACATCTGCTGCAGGCTCAGCTGGTTGTTGCTGGTGATGCGCGCCTCCAGCCGCAGCGACTCATGCTCGCCCTCGCCGCGCCGCATCTCGAACGACAGCGCCGTGCCGTCGCGTGACAGCACGATCCACTGGTGCGCCAGCAACTCCCTCGGCAGCTGCGGCGTGCCGTGGCGGTGCAGGTAGGCCGGCGCCGCGCACAGGATCCACGCGAAGCTGCACAGCCGCCGCGCGACATACGTCGAATCGGGCATGCGCCCGGCACGCAGCGCGAGGTCGATGCGCGCATCGATCAGGTCGATCAACGCGTCGTCCACCAGCAGCCGAAGCGTCAGCCCCGGGTGGTCGGCCAGCAGCGGCGCCAGCGCCGGTGCGATGTAGCGCGCAAAGCCCACCGGCGCCGAGATCCGCAGCTCGCCCACCGGTGCGTCGTGCGCCAGCGTCAGCTGCCGCCGCGCCTGCTCGGCGGCATCCACCATCGCCCGGCAGTGCTCGGCGAAGCGCGCACCGGCGTCGGTCAGCGTCAGCTTGCGCGTCGAGCGGTGCAGCAGCGTCACGCCGCTGCCCTGCGCCAGCGCGCGCATCTGCTGGCACACCGCCGAGGTGCTCATGCCCTGCCCCCGCGCGGCGCCGCTCATCGAGCCGTGGCGCACCACCTCGGCAAACAACCCCATGCGGCGAAGGTCATCCATGAT
>NZ_JBFUFP010001123.1:0-1702 GCF_056403375.1 Rhizobacter sp. P2_H2 | reverse complement strand
GGCATCGGCCGCGACGGTCACGTCCGCGTCGGCCGCGACACCCTGCAGGCCGCCGACATTGCGCGTCCACGCGAGGCTGCCGCGCTCGGCATTGACGCAGGCGACAGCCGCCTGGAAGGCGCGCGCGCAGACGCTGTCGCCGACGCGTGCGGCCGGCGCGACCAGGTCGGCCAGGCGCTCGATCTCGTTGGTGCCGCGCGGTGAGGCCAGCGACACCTCCCAGCGCACGGTGCCGCGCAGCGGGTCGAGCCCGGTGAGCTTGGCACCCTGCCCGACCAGCAGCGTGTCCTTGAACGCCATCACGACGCCCGGCTGCGACAGCGTCAGCGCATCGCCCGGGCGCTGGAAGCTCCACAGCTTGCGGCCGTCGATCGCGTCGAAGGCCTGCACCACGCGGTCGACACTCATCACGAAGACGCGTTCGCCGGCCACCAGCGGCGCGCTGCTGACGCGCGCCGGCAGCTGCTTGCGCCAGATCTCCTTGCCGGCATCCAGCGTGACCAGCTGGTTGTCGCGGGTCACGACGCTCACGAAGCGGCCGTCGCTTCCGACGCCGGCGCTGAGCCGGCCATCGGCCTGGCCGCGCCAGACTTCCTGGCCGGTGTCGGCACGCCAGGCGTAGACCGTGCCGTCATCGCTGGCGCCGATGAAGTTGCCGCCGGCCGCCACGATGGACAGCGGGAATTTCAGCGTGCCGATCGATTGCGTCCAGACCTGGCGCCCGGCGATCGTCGGCGTCAGTTCCTCGAGCACCGTCGGGCCGGGCCGGGTGGATTTGCTCGCGCAGGCGGCCAGCGCCGCGACCATCAGCGCCAGCGCGAGGCGCGTCAGTCCCTTCATGGGGTGCTCACCACGGCAGAGGCCGCAGCGCTGGCCGCCGGTGCGGCGCCGAGTGCCGTCAGCTTGGCCTCGACCAGCTGGCGGTACTCGACCGTGCTGTCGAAGCTCTTCCAGGCCTGGTTGTAGGCGGTCTTCGCCTCGTCGGCCTTGCCCTGCGCCAGCAGCACGTCACCGCGGCGGTCGGCCACCAGGCCTTCGAAACCGGCCGAGGTGGCGGCGTCCAGCGCCTTCAGCGCCTCGTCGTACTTCTTCTGGTCGAGCAGCAGGCCGGCCAGGCGCAGGCGCGCGATCGTCTGGTACTCGGCTTCGGTCGCGTTCTCGCTGGCCCAGGTCAGGCTCGCGCGGGCGGCGTCGGCCTGGCCCTTCTCGAACTGCAGCTTGGCGGCGAGCAGCGCGGCCTGCTGCGCGAAGGCGGTGCGCGGGAAGCGCTCCTTCATCTCGCCGAAGATGCGGCCGGCCTGGTCGGTGTTGCCTGCCGTCACGRCCTTGCCGAGTTCGTCGAACAGCATGCCGGCCTTGGCCGACTGCTCGCGTTGGTAGTACGTCCAGCCGTTCCAGGCCGCAAAGCCCCCCAGCGCCAGGATCAGCACCCAGGTGATCAGGTTGCCGTACTGGTTCCAGAACGCCTTCAGCTGGTCGATCTGTTCTTGTTCTTCGAGGTCGAGGTGGGTGGCCATGGGGATCGTTGGAAATTTCGGACGAAGCCGGGATTATGCGTTGCGCAGTTCAGCCGCCCACTCGGATACGCCCGAGAGCGACAAGTTGCGTTGTGTGACAGCCGGGTCACGCAATGATTTCAGCGCCACCTCGCCGGCCGCCAGCTCCGATTCGCCGAAGATCAGCGCCCAGGCGGCGCCGCTCG
>NZ_JBFUFP010001122.1:0-1704 GCF_056403375.1 Rhizobacter sp. P2_H2 | reverse complement strand
GGGATGCGGTGATCGAGACCAACCTGACCAGCCTGTTCAATGTCACCAAGCAGGTGATCGACGACATGCTCGAGAAGGGCTGGGGCCGCATCATCAACATCAGCTCGGTCAACGGCGAGAAGGGCCAGTTCGGCCAGACCAACTACTCCGCCGCGAAGGCCGGCATGCACGGCTTCACGATGGCGCTGGCCCAGGAAGTCGCCAACAAGGGCGTGACGGTCAACACCGTGTCGCCGGGCTACATCGCCACCGACATGGTCAAGTCGATCCGCCAGGACGTGCTCGACAAGATCGTCGCCGGCATCCCGGTCAAGCGCCTGGGCACGCCGGACGACATCGCGTCCATCGTGTCGTGGGTCGCGTCGGATGAATCCGGCTTCGCGACCGGTGCCGACTTCTCGGTCAACGGCGGCCTGCACATGGGCTGAGTCCCGGCTTCTCGTACCGCGCCACCGCGACCCCCGCAGCCCCGGTTGCCAGCATGCTGGCACCGGGGCTGTTGTCATGGCAGCTGCACTTTCTTGCACGCGCTTGACCCACTGTGCCTGCGGCCATCGATTTGGCAGATGGCGCTATCGACATTGGATATGCCCCTCTGCGCGAAAGCTCACTAGCATTCGCACCCATTCATCACGCGCCGCCGGATTCACCCATCCGCAGGCAGCGGGGAACCTGGCCCATCGGCCTGCACGATTTCCTCGCAATTGAGACGCAAGCTGTCGCCCCGGTGGTTGTGTCTCGCTCCCCCTTGGTCCCCTTGGTCTGTCAGCGCGCAGAACTCCGCATGCAGCACTTCCAGCCTCCCGCCTCCCTGTTTCCCGAGCCCGTGGACATTCCCCCCGACGGCGAGCGCACCACGCCCCAGCGCACCACGCCCCACCGGCTCGGCCTCCCCGCGCGCTGGCAGAGCGGCTCGCAGGCGGTCATCCAGGCGCTGATCGACAACGGCGTGACGATGTTCTTCCTGTGCAGCGGAGGCGCCTTGATMGCGCCGCTGTGCGAGGCGCTCGGCGCGAGCGCCGGGGTGCGCGTCGTGCGGCTGTCGCAGGAGCGGGCCGCGGTGCACGCGGCCGAGGGCTATGCCAAGGCGACCGGGCAGATGGCCGCCGTGCTGGTGTCGGGCGGCTCCGGTGTCGCCGCGGCCGTGGCCGGGCTGATGAGTGCGATGGCCGATTCGGTGCCGCTGCTGTGCATCGCCGGGCAGGTCGAATCGGCGCTGATCGGCACCGATGCCTTCCGCGAATGCGATGCGCTGGGCATCACCCGCGCCGTGACGAAGTGGAGCCGGCGCATCGACCTGGCGCTGGCGCACGATGCGGCCGCCATCGTCGACCGCGCGGTGCAGGTCGCCCGCGCCGGGCGCTGCGGGCCGGTGCTGCTCGACATGCCGCTCGACGTGCAGCGCACCGAAGTGACGGTGCGGCGCACCGGCGCGTCGGTGGTCGGCGCGGTGCTCACGGGGCAGGGGCCGCTGATGCCGCCGGACCGCCGGCTGGTCCGCGCGGTGGCACAGATCCGTGCGGCGCGCCGGCCGCTGTTGTATGCGGGTGGTGGCGTGATCCGCTCCGGCGCTGCGGCGAGCGCGGCGCTGGCCGAGTTCGCGCAGGTGGCCGACCTGCCATGCGTGCTGACGATGGCGGCACTCGGCGCGCTGCCCTCCAGCGACCGGCACTGCCTGGGCTGCCTGGGCGAGCAGGGCAGCCC
>NZ_JBFUFP010001121.1:0-1705 GCF_056403375.1 Rhizobacter sp. P2_H2 | reverse complement strand
TCACGCCCGGCCGCGCATGAGCTGGCCGGGGTGATGCTGGTGGTGTCGGGCTTGCTGGTGCACACGCTGTCGCAGCGTGTGCAAACCGCTCAGCGGCCGGTGCCGGCCGGCGACATCGACAGGAAGGCGCTGGTGTGCAGGTCGCCCCGGCCGCAACGGCTGTTGTCAATGGCGCGCATGCGGCGCTCGAGTTCGTAGATGTCGGTCGATTCGGCCAGCCAGGCCTCGTCGTAGCCGCCGCGGGGTTGGGTTCCGCCGGCAAACGCGTTGCGCATCGCGCTGGAAATGGCATTGATGAAGTTCATGTTCTATCTCGGTCCGTCTTGTGGTCGGTTTTTCTCAGTCAGTGCACCCGTCGTGCGGGTTAACACCTAGTTCTCAGTGTAAACCCTGACGTGTGTACTGTCTGTGACGGAACCCGCTGACCCCTCGGTTTCAGGGGCCTCGCTCCGCGGCAGCAGGGCCGCGAGAATGATCCGGATGAAGACCACACCATGCCGCTGGATCGCCAGCACGCTGACGCTGTTCGCCGTGGCGAGCGCCAGCGCCCAGGCGCCCGAGCGCTACCGCGGCCTGTGCGACGCGTCGGCCGCCGTCGCGCTCGACGCCCGGCACTTCGTGGTCGCCGACGATGAGCACAACAGCTTGCAGGTCTTCCGCCGCGACGCGCCGGATGCCGTCGGGCGGGTCGATCTCGACAGCTTCCTCGGCACGCAGGCCGGCCGGGAGTCGGACATCGAAGGCGCGGCCGAGGCCGGCGGCGTCATCTACTGGATCGCCTCGCACGGCCGCAACAGCGCCGGCAAGAAGCGCGACGAGCGGCACCGGCTGTTCGCGACCGAGCGCGTGCCCGGCTCGGCGCCGCCGTCGCTGCGCCCGGTCGGCACGCCGTACACGCGGCTGCTCGACGACCTGCTCGACGCACCGCAGCTGAAGGGCTACCACCTGAAGGATGCCTCGAAGCTGCCTCCGGAAGCACCGGGCGGGCTCAACATCGAGGGCCTGGCGGCGACATCGGGCGGTGCGCTGCTGGTCGGGCTGCGCAACCCGCTGCCACGCGGGCGGGCGCTCGTCGTGACGATCGCCAACCCGGCGCAGGTCGTGCGCGGCGWGCGCGCGAAGATCGGCAGCGTCTTCGAACTGCCGCTCGAAGGCCGCGGCATCCGCAGCCTCGAGCGCATCGGCAACGGCTACCTCGTCGTCGCCGGGCCGCCGGCCGACGAAGGCGGCTTCGCGCTGTACCGCTGGTCGGGCCGGGCCGGCGAGGCACCGGTGCCGGTGTCGTCCGTCGCGCTCGGCAGCCTGCGACCCGAAGCGCTGTTCGAGTGGCCGGGAACAGGCGAGGTGCAGGTGCTGAGCGACGACGGCGGGGTCCGCATCGCCGGCACCGAGTGCAAGACGCTGCCGGCGGCACAGCGCGCGTTCCGCAGCCTCGTCGTCAGGCCCTGAACCTCACAAGGCCCGCGTCACCGCCCACACGCCCTGCACCACCTGCGCCATGCGGCGGTAGTCCAGCTTCTCCCAGCTGTCGCCCGCCTCGTGGTAGTGGCGATTGCGCAGGAAGGCGGTGTCGGTGACCATCAGCGCCGGCATGCCGAGCGCCCAGTAGCTCAGGTGGTCGGAGAAGTCGATGCCCTGCAGCGCGGTCGGCGCGTTGATCGACTGCACCTGCAGCGCGGTGGCGCCGGCCATCACGGCCTTGACC
>NZ_JBFUFP010001120.1:0-1706 GCF_056403375.1 Rhizobacter sp. P2_H2 | reverse complement strand
ATATAGGGCTTCGGATAGGTGTGGATCAGGTGGTTGAGCGCGTATTCCTCGGTGAAGAAATCTTCCAGCTCCGGGTTGCCGGCCAGCGCCGCCTGGTAGAAGAAGCGGATGTCGCCGCCGGCGCAGAAGGCCACGCCCTTGCCTTCCAGCGTCGCGCCACGCACCACCACGGCCTGCACGGCAGCGTCGTCGCGCCAGGCCAGCAGCGCGCGCGTGATCTCGCGGATCATCGGCAGCGACAGCGCGTTCAGCGCCTGCGGCCGGTTCAGCGTCAGCAGGCCGATGCCGCCCTGCACCTGCGCCACGATCAAAGAAGAACCGCTCATGCCCGCGCCTCCCGCAACCCGACCCATGCATTGACGAACAAGGTGCCCAGCACCAGGCTGCCGCCGACGATCACCGCCATCGACGGCTGYTCGCTGGTGCCCAGCCACGCCCACGCGATGCCGAACACGATCTCCAGCAGCGCCAGCAGCGACATCTCAGGCGCCGGCAAATGCCGCGCCAGCCGCACCGCCAGCACGCACGGGATCGCCAGCTGCACCAGCCCCAGCAGGCCGAGCAGCGCCACGTCGTGCACCGAGGCCTGCAGCGGCAGCGACAAGGGCAGCGTGACGATCGCCGAGACCAGCGAGCCCAGCAGCAAGGCCGGCACCAGGTCGACCGTCGTGCCGCTGCGCTGCAGCGTGTTCCAGTTGATCGCGCTCGCGACGGGCACGCCCAGCGCGACCAGCGAGCCGATCACGTGCTGCGGCTCCGAGCTGACCCCCTGCCCGTACATGTAGGCGATGCCCAGCCCGGCCAGCACGATGGCGGCCCAGGTGCGCCGCGCGACCGGGTGGCCGAGCGTGAAGCGCGCCAGCACCGCGGTCATCAGCGGCGCGAGCGCCATCGTGATCAGCACGTTGGCCACCGTGGTCAGCGTGAGCGCCACCATGAAGCAGGTGAACATCACGCTCCACATCAGGCTCGAGATCCACAGCGGCCGGCCGCCCGCGCGCAGCAGCGCGAAGGTGTCGCGGCCATGCGCCCAGGCGTAGTACACGCCCAGGCACGCGCAGGTGGCCAGGCTGCGCCAGAACGTCACCTCGAAGCTGCGCGCCGATTCGAGCTGGCGCGTCACCACGCCGGCGATGCTCCACATCAGCGTGACGAGCAGCATGCCCGCCACCGCCCGACCATGGGTCATGTCACTCGCTGCGGGAAGCACGCTTGCGATCGTGCTCCTTGAGGTGGCGCTTGCGCACGCGGATCGACTTCGGCGTGATCTCGACCAGCTCGTCGTCGGCGATGAACTCGACGCCGTACTCCAGCGTCAGGATGATCGGCGGCGTGATCTTGATCGCGTCTTCCTTGCCCGACACGCGGAAGTTGGTCAGCTGCTTCGCACGCACCGCGTTGACGATCAGGTCGTTGTCGCGGCTGTGGATGCCGACGATCATGCCTTCATACACCGGGTCGCCCGGCTTCACGAACATGCGGCCGCGGTCGTCCAGCTTGCCCAGCGCGTAGGTCACGATCTCGCCGTCGTCCTGGCTGATCAGCACGCCGTTCTTGCGGCCTTCGATCTCGCCCTTGTAGGCCTCGTAGCCGTCGAAGATGTTGCTGATCAGGCCGGTGCCGCGCGTCAGGTTCAGGAACTCGTTCTGGAAGCCGATCAGGCCGCGCGCCGGGATCTTGTACTCGAGGCGCACGCGGCCCATGCC
>NZ_JBFUFP010001119.1:0-1707 GCF_056403375.1 Rhizobacter sp. P2_H2 | reverse complement strand
ACCCAGGCCAGGTCGATGCTGGTACGGTCGTAGGTCACCGAGAACGGACCGCTGTCGCCGACACCGCCGCCCCCGCCCCCGCCGCAGGACGCCAGCAGCGCGACGCCGCAGGCGAGCGACAAGTACACCGCCAGCCGCTCGGCTGCCGTACGCAGGCACTTCAACATCACCCCTCCTCGCCCGAGCGTGGCGCCGGGCTCCCTCGTTGGATTCATGGTTCTCGGCGCGCCCCTCAGCACGCCGCCCGGCATTCTAGACAGGCTCAGCGCTCGCGCGCGGCCTGCGGCACTCCCTGCTTCACAGGCGACTCATGAGCGCGATCGGAGCCACCGCCAGCAGGACCGAGAGAACGATCGCCCCGAGGGGTCGCAGCGTCCGGGGCTTCTGATGGAACGCGCCAACGAGCACCATGCACGCCACGGCCAGTCCAGGTAGCGCGAGAGCGAATGTCGGCAGCCAGTAGGCCGCAGAGACTCCCTCGTGAACCGCCCGACCTGCCAGAAAAAAGACTGCGCCGAAACTGACGAGCGGGACCAGTGCAAGACACACGAGAAGCCCGCACTGGACGGACAAGGCTTGCCGCCCGGCCCAGACCATGAAGAGCCCATTGAGGGCGATGTATACGATCAGGAATGCGATGGGTGCCATTGAATTCATGCCGAAGGAGACGACGACTACCACTTGCAGGAACTGAGGAACGGTTCCGCTTCCTTGGCTTGAGCGTTGTTCCAGATGGGCATCCCCGAACTCTCCCGCACAAAGATCTCGTCGTGTCCCCCGTCGCTCGCACGCGCCAGGTTGCGGCCTTTCCACGTGAATCGTTGCGGTCGATCGTCTGTCGGTTGAGGCGCGCAGGCGAGTTCGAAGTCGGGACACTCATTCAGCAACAGTGCCCCGTCAACGATGACGCCGGCAACGAGTCCCTCGCGATTTCTTGACTGCGTGGCATGACTCCATTCTCCGCACACGCGAGAGCCCACTTGATGCAAGCGCAGCACGTGAGTCTTGCTATGGAACGTGCCTTCGAAGGGTTCAGCCGCCGCGACAACGACCGGCAGGAGAAGACCGACGGCCAGGATTGATGCGCGACGACATGCGGCACGCGAAAGCGCCGTCGTCCATGACTCACGCTCCAGGTCACCGCTCACGAGCAGCCTCCTGCCCCAGCTTGCGCACTGGCGACAGCAGGTACTCGATGACCGACCGCCGCCCCTGCTGCACCTCGGCCGTGATCGCCATGCCTGGGTTCAGCGCCAGCCGTTCGCCGGTCGCCATGCTCTGCAGCTGGTGCGTGTCGATCTGCACGACGGCGCGGTAGTTCAGCGGCGGCTGACCGGGCTGCGCCGGCTGCTGCTTCGGATCGACCGCGTCGGCACTCACCAGCATCACGCGCCCGTCGAGCAGGCCGTATTTCTGGAACGGGTAGGCGGCCACCTTCACCTTGACCGGCTGCCCCACGCTGACGAAGCCGACGTCTTCGTTGCGCAATTGCACCTCGGCCTGCAGCGGCTCGTCCTGCGGCACGATGGTCATCAGCAGCGCACCCGCCGACACCACCGCGCCGCGCGTCGTCGTCGCCAGGTCCTTCACGATGCCGGCGTTCGGCGCGCGGATCTCCAGTTGCCCGGCACGCACCGTGGACTTCTGCAGCTCCTGGTCGCTGCGGTTGAGCAGCGCCAGCGTGTCGATGCGCTCGTTCTCCAGCTG
>NZ_JBFUFP010001118.1:0-1708 GCF_056403375.1 Rhizobacter sp. P2_H2 | reverse complement strand
CCCGACGTTTGGGAGCGGCATGGCGAGCTGGCGCGAGAAGCTCTTTGCGGGGATGCACCGGAATGCGGCGGCGGCGGCGGACTTCTTGTCGCTGCCAACGAACCGGGTGGTCGAGCTCGGCTCGAAGGTCGAGATCTGACCTCTGTCTCTTCACTGCGTGAGGCTGYTGCCGGGATTTCGCCCCGGCGGGCGAGTCACTTTCATTTGTCTTGCCAAATGAAAGTAACCAAAGCAAAGGCGCTTTGAAAACCATGCGGTTCGTTCAGTCTCGCTGCGGACAACACTGACGCTTCGGCTGCACATCCCCCGTTCATTGGGATTGTTGTTCTCCCGCTYCMCTCGACTCGCTCGCTTCGCGTCGCATCGTCTCGCGCCCGCGATCGCCATGCATCTTGGCGATGCGTAGCGAGCTGGGTGGAGAAGAACGGCCAACAATCCCAATGAACGTGGGGCACCAGCCGAAGCGTCAGTGTTGTCCGCAGCGAGACTGAACGAACCGTATGGTTTTCGGGTTGAGGGCTCTTTGCTTTGGTTACTTTCATTTGAGCCAGCAAATGAAAGTGACTCGCCCGCCGGGGCGAGACCCGGCAGCAGCCTCACGCAGTGAAAAGACCCTAAACCTTCGGCGGAGCCGTATCCACAAAACTCTGCCGAACCGCCAGCTTCTCGTAGAGCTTCGACAAGTTCGGATACGTCGTCCGCCAATCGATATGGGCAAATCGGAAATCCAGGTACCCGAGTGCGCAGCCCGTCGCGATATCGGCCAGCGTGAAGTGGTTGCCCGAGCACCAGGCCTTCTCGCCCAACCCCTGGCTCATCGCCGCCAAACAGGCATGCACCTTGTCCATCTGCCGGCTCACCCACGCCGCACTGCGCTGGCCCTCGCTGCGGCCGGCCCAGGTCTGCTCCAGCCTGGCCAGGATCGCCGCATCCTGCAGGCCATCCCCCAACGCCTCCCAGGTGCGCACCTCGGTGCGCTCACGCCCGGTCTCGGGAATCAGCTTGCCCACCGGCGAGCGCGTGTCGATGTACTCCACGATCACCCGCGAGTCGAAGACCGCCTCGCCACCCTCCATCACCAGCACCGGCACCTTGCCCAGCGGGTTGGACTTCATGATCGCGTCGCTCGTCCACACGTCCTCCAGTTCGAACTGGTAGTCGAGCTTCTTTTCCGCCATCACGATGCGCACCTTGCGCACGTACGGGCTTGCGAGCGAGCCGATGAGTTTCATGTGGGTGTCCCTGGAGTGAAAACGATTCTAGCGAAGGGTGGCTGTCTGAAACGCAGTGTTAAAGTTTTCGGCGAGGGAGAACGCCGGCCATCCACCCCGCACGGCGCAACACGACATGACAACACCCCACGGCCCCCAGGGCGGATTCACCGCGCCCGACGGTGACCAGCCCGCCCAGAGCGCCAGCATCGACAGCGCCGGCCTGAACGGCGTGATCTCGACGCTCGACACCACCACCGTGCCGCCCACGGTCACCCCGTCCAGCTTCGACAGCACGCTCAACGAACGCCTGCCGATCCGCTTCACCGGCTCCGGCAGCGAATACTTCCGCATCTGGATCGTCAACCTGCTGCTCACGCTGGTCACCGCCGGGCTCTACTTCCCGTGGGCCAAGGTGCGCCGCCTGCGCTACTTCTACGGCAACACGCTGGTGGCCGGCCACCCGCTCGGCTTCCACGGCGACCCGAAGAAGATGC
>NZ_JBFUFP010001117.1:0-1711 GCF_056403375.1 Rhizobacter sp. P2_H2 | reverse complement strand
TCGGTGAGCTTCGGGATTTCGTTCATCGCGGTGGGCCTCGGCTTGGTGAAATGGCGTGGACTGAACATCCATCCAGTGACTGTATTTTTATCCAGCTTCGTGAAAAATGCAAAGAACTGATCAGATCGTCGTCGTGCTCGGCACCGGCGGCACCATCGCCGGCACCTCGGCGGCCGCCGGCGACAACATCGGCTACACCGCGGCGCAGCTCGGCGTCGCGCAGCTCGTGAAGGCGGTACCGGCGCTGGCCGCGGTGCCGCTCGAGCCCGAGCAGGTCGCGCAGGTCGACAGCAAGGACATGAGCGCCGACGTGTGGCGCGCGCTGGTCAGGCGGCTGGCGCACCACCTGGCGCGGCCCGAGGTGGCGGGCGTGGTCGTCACGCATGGCACCGACACGCTGGAGGAGACCGCGTGGCTGCTGCAGCGCGTGCTCGCGCCGGCCAAGCCGGTGGTGCTGACGGCGGCGATGCGGCCCGCCACCTCGCTGCAGCCCGACGGGCCGCAGAACCTGCTCGATGCGGTCGCCGTTGCGCAGCACCCCGGCGCGCGCGGCGTGGTCGCGGTGCTCGGCGGCGTGGTGCATGGCGCGGCCGACGTGCGCAAGGTGCACACCTACCGCATCGAGGCCTTCGATTCGGGCGACGCCGGCCCGGTCGGCCGCATCGAGGAAGGGCGGCTGCGGCTGTTCCGTCCGTGGCCGGCGGGTGAGGCGTTGCCTGCGGCGCGGCTGGCCAGGCTGGTCGACGGCCCCGCGTGGCCGCGCGTCGACATCCTGCTCAGCCATGCGGGTGCCGATGGCGTGCTGGTCGATGCATTGATCGAGCGAGGCGCACGCGGCATCGTGGCCGCGGGCACCGGCCACGGCACGGTGCACCACGCGCTCGAAGCCGCGCTGCTGCGCGCGCAGTCGACCGGCGTGCGCGTGCTGCGCTGCAGCCGCGTGGCGGGCGGCCCGGTGTTCGCTCAGCCCGGCGATGTGTTGCCCGCCGGCGGCGAGCTGTCGCCGTACCAGGCCCGCATCGAGCTGCTGCTGCAACTGCTCGCGGAATGACAAACGGCCCGCGAAGGGCCGTTCTTCATCAGGCGCAGGCGGGGCTCAAGCGACGGTCAGCGTCACGTCGACGTTGCCGCGCGTCGCGTTCGAGTACGGGCAGATCTGGTGCGCCGTCTCGACGATCTGCTGCGCCACCGAGCGCTCGACGCCCGGCACGGTGATGGTCATCGCGACCTGGATGCCGAAGCCTTGCGGGATCGGGCCGATGCCGACGCTGGCGGCGATCGAGGTGTCGGCCGGCAGCGTGACCTTGTGCTTGCCGGCAGCCACCTTCATCGCGCCGATGAAGCAGGCCGAGTAGCCGGCGGCGAACAGCTGTTCGGGGTTGGTGCCGACGGCGCCGTTGCCGCCCAGTTCCTTCGGCGTGGTCAGGCGCAGGTCGAGCACGCCGTCCGACGACTTGGAGGTGCCTTCGCGGCCGCCGGTGGAGGTGGCGTGGGCGGTGTACAGGACTTTTTCGAGGGCCATGGTGTCTTCCTTCAGGTGGTGGGGTGGGTCAGGGGTAACAACAACGTTCACGCATGCGCCGCATCGGGCGCGTCATCGAGCAGTTGCTGGCGCAACTGCTGCAGGCGTTGGGTCAGGTCGGTCAGCTCGCCGATGCTGCAGCCGCTGGCCTGGGCCAGTTGGGCCGGCACGCCGCGCGCCTGCTGGCGC
>NZ_JBFUFP010001116.1:0-1712 GCF_056403375.1 Rhizobacter sp. P2_H2 | reverse complement strand
TGATTGCGCTGGCCCCCGAGACCAACACGCTCTACTACGTTGCCTTTGTCGATCGTGGGGACGTGCGGCGCATCATCAGCTTGCGCAGGGCCAATCGCCAGGAGGTCAACCACTATGTCGAAAGCAGTTAAGCGACCCGTGATTGCAGTTCCGACTGCAGCAGAAGACAGAGCCATCACCGCGGCGGCCAAGGCCGACCCGGATGCGCAGCCCCTGACGGCCAAGCAATTGAAGGCCATGGTTCCGTTGCGAACCCTGCGCGGTCGGCCGAAGGTGGAGAACCCGAAGCAACTGGTGTCCGTTCGCTACAGCCAGGAGGTGCTGGCGTTTTTCCGGGCCACCGGCGATGGCTGGCAGTCACGCATGGATGGGGTGCTGCGCGAGTACGTGACGCGCCAGTCGCGCAAGGCACAAAGGTAGGGAAGGGACGAGTTGCCCCTTGGATCGCTTCTTGCTAGCGTCCCCAGCTTCATCGTCACGTACTGCAGAGCACCCACATGCCAGGAAGTATTTCCCTCGGGCAAGTCAGCCGCTCCCTGCTGACCGCCGCCGCGCTCGTCGCCGGTGCCTCCTTCTCCAGCGGCGCCTCGGCCCGCGACCTCGTGGTGGCGCTGAAGACCGAGCCCACCTCGATGGACCCGCAGTACCACGCGCTGACGCCGAACATCCAGCTCTCGCAGACGCTGTTCGAACCGCTGGTCTGCGTCGATGCCGACCTCAAGCCCGAGCCCTGCCTCGCCGAATCCTGGAAGGCCGACGGCAAGGTCTGGACCTTCAAGCTGCGGCCCAACGTCAAGTTCTCCGACGGCTCGCCGATGACCGCGGCCGACGTGCTGTTCACGATGGACCGCGTGCCGAAGGTGCCCAACAGCCCGTCGTCGTTCAAGGTCTACCTGCAGAAGGTCGAGAAGATCGAGGCCCCCGATCCGCTGACGGTGCGCATCACCACCACCGAGCCGTACCCGCTGCTCGCGATCAACATGGTCGGCCTGCCCATCATGTCGGCCAAGGCCGCGGCAGGCTCGGCCCCCGAAGGCAAGACCACCACCGAGTTGAACGCCGGCACCGGCCTGGTGGGCACCGGCCCGTACAAGTTCGTCTCGTGGAAGCGCGGCTCGGAGATCATCTTCGAGCGCAACCCGCACTACTGGGGCAAGGCACCGGCGTGGGACAAGGTCATCTACCGCCCGATCAGCAACCCGGCCGCACGTGTCGCCGCGCTGCTCGCCGGCGATGTCGACCTCGCCGAGGATCCGCCGACCGATGACCTGGAGCGCCTGCGCAAGGAGCCCAAGCTCACGGTGGAGACCAAGGCGTCGAACCGCATCATCTACGTGGCGCTCGACCAGAACGGCGACAGCACGCCGGGCATCACCGCCGCGGCGGGCGGGCCCATTGGCAAGAACCCGCTGCTCGACAAGCGCGTGCGCGAAGCGCTCTCGCTCGCCGTCGACCGCACGGCGCTGGTCTCGCGCACGATGGGCGGCGTGGCCACGCCGGCCGCGCAGCTGCTGCCGTACCCGATGTTCGGCGCCAGCAAGAACCTCGTCACCGCCGCCAAGCCCGATCCCGAGAAGGCCAAGGCGCTGCTGAAGGAGGCCGGCTACCCCGACGGCTTCACGCTGGTGCTGGGCACGCCGAACGGGCGCTACATCAACGACAGCAAGGTGGCGCAGACGCTGGCCGCCATGTGGACGCGCATCGGCGTGAAG
>NZ_JBFUFP010001115.1:0-1712 GCF_056403375.1 Rhizobacter sp. P2_H2 | reverse complement strand
CGCAGCGAACGCGCAGGCCAGGTCAGCAGCATCGAGCCGATCACCGAGACCCCGAAGGCAACCGGCGTCGGTGCGGTCGCGGGGGGCGTGCTCGGCGGCGTGCTGGGGCACCAGATCGGCAACGGCACCGGGCGCGACGTGGCGACGGTCGCAGGCGCGGTCGGCGGCGCCGTCGTCGGCAACAAGATCGAGAAGAACCGCTCCGAGAAGGTGGTCGGCTACCGCGTGCACGTGACGCTCGACAACGGCGAGCAGCGCACCTTCGAGCAGAGCGGCAGCACCGGCCTGCGGGTCGGTGACCGCGTGCGGGTCGACGGCAACCAGGTGCGTCGCAGCTGAGTTCCCGCAGGCCGGCGCAACACGTGCCGACCTGCTTACACTGCGCCATGGCCGCCGCGGCGCGGCCTTCAGGAGTCCGCCGTGGCCATCAGCTGGATCAGCGCGCTCAAGGTCATCCCGTGGGGTGACGTGATCGAGGCGGCGCCCGGCCTCGTGAAGGGCGCGCGCAAGGTGTTCACCCGCACGCAGCCGGAACCGGTGGTCGTGCAGGATCCTGCAGCGCCGCCGCAGCAGCGCATCGAACAACTCGAAGCCGCCGTGGCCCGGCTCGGTGAGCAGCAGCAGGCGGCCGCGGCGTTGATCGAATCGCTGGCCGAGCACAACGCCAAGGTCGTCGAGGCGATCGAGCGGCTGCGGCTGCGCAGCCGGCTGCTGATGGGCACCTGTGCGGTGCTGCTGGCCGCCGTCGGCGCGCTGGCCTGGCTGGTGTTGCGCTGATCCTCCGCCGCGCCGTGACCATGGGCAGTTCCGAACTCGATGCGGTCGCCGTCACGGCCGACGAGGCCGCCGCCGCGCAGCCGGTGCGCCACTTGCGGCAGATCCTGCTGTGGCCGCTGCGGCTGATCCCGCCGGAAAGCCCCGCGGCGCGGCATGCCAGGCCATGGGAATTGCTGCGCGACCTGCCCGACTCGCCGTGGCGCGAAGAGGTCGACGAGTACACCGGCGACGCGACCCGCTTCCACGAGCGCCACTACAACGAGTTCGTCAGCTTCCTGCCCTACGTGCAGCGCTTCCTGTACGGCGATGGCCGCGCGAAGCGTGATGCAGCGACGGGCGACGGCGCTTCGCCGATGCGTGTGTTCCGCCGCCACGACGTGAAGGCGGTGCGCGTGGTGCCGCGGCCGGGCGACGCGCCGCTGACGCTGGAGGTGGTACATGCCGACCTGTACTTCTTCTACGACCTCGACATCGTGATGCTGAACCTCGAGGTCGGCATCAGCGACCTGAGCCTCGCGCAGGCGCAGGACCTGCTCTACCGCTTCGGCCGCGGCTACCCCGCCGGCTGGGATGCCGGGGGCACGCCGCTGCACGGCATGCACGGCGTCGAATGGCTGGGTGCCGACGGCCAGGTCCTCGCGCGCTCCGACTCCGGCCAGCGCGAGGCCTTCCTCGCGCACGTGGCCGAGCACCGCGCGCCGCGCATCGCGTCGCACTGGGCCTTCATGCTGCAGCCGCTGGTCAGCGACCACTCGGGCGAGCCCGGCCTGCTGCGCTACCGCCAGATCGAATACCACCGCATGCCGGTGATGGGCTTCCTCGCGGTCGACGATCCGGCGCGGCTGACGCGCGGCGATTTCATCCGCCTCGGTCTCGTCATCGGCGGCAGCGAGGCCGAGACCGCCTTGCCCTATCTCGAATCGACGGTGCAGGGC
>NZ_JBFUFP010001114.1:0-1713 GCF_056403375.1 Rhizobacter sp. P2_H2 | reverse complement strand
GATGGAACGCGAGTGCGACCTTGCGCGCTTGCACCGCCTTGTCGAACAGCGCCTTCATCTCGGGGTCGGACACCAGCGCCTCGATCTTCGCGATCGTCTCGGCGTTCGCGGCCGAGGTGGCCTTCGACTGCTTCGTCAGCTCGTCGGAGAACTCACCGGTGCCCAGGCGTGCATTCGTCGTCGCGCGCAGCGTGTTCATCGCGGCCTGTGCATTCCAGTCGCGCGCCAGCTGCGTCATCTGCCATTCGGTGGCCGACAGGCGCTTCAGCGTCGAGGTGGTCTGCTTCAGCTTGATCGCGCTGTAGCCGGTGGCCAGCACCATCAGCAGCACCAGCAGGCTGAAGACCAGCCCGAGCCGGGTGCCGATGCGGGCGTTGCGGAAACTGAACTGCATGCAGCGCTCCTGGGGGACAAAGGGGGACACGGCACGCCCGAAGGCGCGCCCGGGGTGGGTCAGGCGCTCAGCCGGAACACCGACACGACGCCCGACAGCTTCACTGCCTGCTCCTTCAGCGATTCGGCGGCCGCGGCGGACTGCTCCACCAGCGCGGCGTTCTGCTGCGTCATCTGGTCGAGCTGCGTCACTGCGGTGTTGACCTGGCCGATGCCGTCGCTCTGCTCCGACGCCGCCGAGGTGATCTCGCCGATGATGTCGCTGACGCGGCGCACGCTGGTGACGATCTCGGTCATCGACTGGCCGGCATCCGCCACCAGGCGCGAACCGGAGTCGACCTTGTCGACCGAGGCGTCGATCAGGCTCTTGATTTCCTTGGCCGCCTGCGCGCTGCGCTGCGCGAGGCTGCGCACTTCGCTCGCGACGACCGCGAAGCCGCGGCCCTGCTCGCCGGCACGGGCTGCTTCCACCGCGGCGTTCAGCGCCAGGATGTTGGTCTGGAACGCGATGCCGTCGATCACGCCGATGATGTCGGCGATCTTCTTCGAGCTGGCATGGATGTCGTTCATCGTCGAGACGACCTGCGACACCACCTCGCCGCCCTTGCCGGCAGCGCCTTGCGCCGACGAGGCCAGCTGGTTGGCGGTGCGCGCCGAATCGGCGGTCTGCTTGACGGTGCCGGTCAGGTGGCCCATCGACGATGCGGTCTGCTGCAGGTTCGAGGCCGTCTGCTCGGTGCGCGAGCTCAGGTCCTGGTTGCCGGTCGCGACCTCGCTGCTGGCGACCTGGATGCTGTCGGCCGATTGCCGGACCTGCGTGACCATGTCGTGCAGGCTGGCGTTCATCTTGCCGAGCGAGCGCATCAGGCCGGCGATCTCGTCGCTGCCGTCGGCCGTGACCCGGCGCGACAGGTCGCCACCGGCCACCGCGTCGGCGAGTGCCGCCGCCTGGGCCACCGGCACCGTGATCGAGCGCGTCAGCAGCCAGGCGAACACGGCGCCCAGCACCAGCGCGAGGCTGCCGGTCACGCCGATCAGCAGGCGGCCGCGCAGCGCGTCGGCATCGATCTGCTTCGCCATCTGGTCGATGGATTTCTTCTGGTAGTCCACGTAGGCCTGCATCACGGTCACGTAGGCCGGCGCGACGACCTGGAAGCTGGTGTCGTAGATGCGCGTGGCTTCTTCGGTGTTGCCGGCGCGCTTGGCGGCCATCATCCCGTCGCGCGCCACCAGGTAGGTCTTGCGCGTCTCTGCGATGCGGTCGAGCAGCACCTGCTCCTCGGGCGTGGTCGGGAAGRCCTTCAGCGCCTGGGTGATCTC
>NZ_JBFUFP010001113.1:0-1716 GCF_056403375.1 Rhizobacter sp. P2_H2 | reverse complement strand
AAGGTCAGTGCAGCGCCGACAGGAACTGCTTCAACTCCGCCGTCTGCGGCGCACCGAACACCTGCTCCGGCGGCCCCATCTCGTGGATGCGCCCGGCATGCATGAACACCACGCGGTCGGCCACCTTGCGTGCGAAGTTCATCTCGTGCGTGACCATCAGCAGCGTCATGCCCTCGTCGGCCAGCGTCTCGACCACGCGCAGCACCTCGCCGACCAGCTCGGGGTCGAGCGCCGACGTGATCTCGTCGCACAGCAGCACCGCCGGCTCCATCGCCAGCGCCCGCGCGATCGCGACGCGCTGCTGCTGCCCGCCCGACAGCTGCTCGGGCTGCGCATCGAACTTCTCGGCCAGCCCGACGCGTTCGAGCAGCTTGCGCGCCTGCGCGGTGCAGTCCGGGTTCGCCTTCTTCTTGACCAGCGTCGGCGCCAGCATCACGTTGCGGCCCACGCTCAGGTGAGGGAACAGGTTGAAGCCCTGGAAGATCATCCCCACGCGCTGGCGCAGCGCGCGCATCGCCGCCGCATTGCCGTACAGCAGCGGCTGGCCGTCGACCGTCAGCGTGCCCTCCTGGAACTGCTCCAGCCCGTTCACGCAGCGCAGCAGCGTGCTCTTGCCCGAGCCGCTCTTGCCGATGATCGCGATCACCTCGCCACGCGTCACCGACAGGTCGATGCCCTTCAGCACCTCGTTCGTGCCGAAGCGCTTGCGCAGCCCGGTGATGCGGACGATGTCCGCCGCGGCGGTGTCAGGCGTGACCATGCAGTTTTCTCTCCAGTGAACGGGCCCACAGGGACACCGGGAAACACAGCGCGAAATACAGCAGCGCGACGCAGGCGAACACGGTGAACGGGCGGAAGGTCGCGTTGGCGATCGTCGAGCCGGTCTTGGTCAGCTCGGCGAAACCGATCACCGACGCGAGCGCCGTGCCCTTGATGATCTGCACCGCGAAGCCCACCGTCGGCGGCACCGCGACACGCAGCGCCTGCGGGCCGATCACGTGGCGCAGCTGCTCGCCCAGGTTCATCGCGAGCGCGGTCGACGCCTCCCACTGGCCCTTGGGCACCGCGTTGACGCAGCCGCGCCAGATCTCGGTGAAGAACGCGCTGCTGTAGAGCGTCAGCGCGATGGCCGCGGCGGTCCAGTTCGACAGCGACAGCCCGAGCCCCGACAGCCCGAAGAACAGGAAGAACAGCTGCATCAGCAGCGGCGTGCCCTGGAACAGCTGCACGTAGCCGGCCACCAGGCGCTCGGCACCGGGCAGCTTGGCGAGCCGCGCCACCAGCAGCGCCAGGCCGACGATCGCGCCGCCGACGAAGGCGACCAGCGACAGCGCCACCGTCCAGCGCAGCGCGAGCAGCAGGTTGCGCAGGATCTCCCACAGCGTGAAGTCGACCATCGGGCTACTTTCCGAAGATGAAGCGCGGGCCGGCCCAGTTCAGCAGCCGGCGCAGCGCGATCGACAGCACCAGGTAGATCGCGGTGCCGATGATGAAGGCCTCGAACGCGCGGAAGTTGCGACCCTGGATCAGGTTCACCGCATGCGAGAGCTCGGCCGTCGCGATCTGCCCGCACACCGCCGAGCCCAGCATCACGATCACGATCTGGCTCACCATCGCCGGCCACACGCGCTTCAGCGCCGGCGGCAGTACGACGCGCGTGAACACCTGCATCTCGCTGAGCGCCAGGCTGCGTGCCGCCTCGATCTGGCCGCGCGG
>NZ_JBFUFP010001112.1:0-1717 GCF_056403375.1 Rhizobacter sp. P2_H2 | reverse complement strand
CGGTACAGCCGGCGCATGCGCCCCAGGTGCCGGCCGAACGCGCCGCTCTCGATGAAATCGCCGAGAGCCAGCTGCTCATGGCGGTGGCCGCCGCGCAGCAGTTGCCCGAGCGGCGCCTGCAGCCGGGCCGCGAGTGCCTCGGGCAGCACCAGGAAGCCGAGCCGCAGCGACGGAAACATCGTCTTGCTGAAGGTGCCCACGTACAGCACCGGGGCCTGCGCCACCAGGCCCTGCATCGCGCCGATCGGGTCGCCGGCGTGGCGGAACTCGCTGTCGTAGTCGTCCTCGATGATCCAGGCGCCGTGGCGCTGTGCGTTGGCGATCAGTTCGAGCCGGCGCGCGGCACTCATCACCGCGCCCAATGGGTACTGGTGCGACGGCGTCGTGTAGATGAGCCGCGGCGGCCGGGCGGTCCAGTCGCTCGTGGGCACGCACAGCCCTTCGGCATCCACGCGCATCGGCACGAGGTGCAGGTCGGCCGCATGCATCGCCGTGCGGGCGCCGCGGTAGCCCGGGTCTTCCACCCATGCGGTGTCGCCGGGGTTCGTGAGYAGCCGCGCGCACAGCGCCAGCGCCTCCATCGCGCCCTCGGTGACGACCACCTGCGCGGCCTCGCAGCGCGCGCCGCGGGCCACGCTCAGGTGGCGGGCGATCGCGTGGCGCAGTGCCGGCTCGCCCAGCGGGTCGCCGTAGCCGAGCGCCGACGGGCCGGCGCGGCCCATCGCGCGATCCAGCGCACGGCGCCATTCGGCCAGCGGGAACTGGGCCAGCGCGGGCACGCCGGGGCGCAGCGCCACCTCGCCATCGGCGCGCGCCGGTTCGGACTGGATCGCCGCCAGGCGCCGCGCCAGCGCCGGCGATGCGGCCGATGCGGCACGCTGCACCGGATGGCGCGGTGCGCTGCGTGCCGGTCGCGTGAGCGCCGCCACGCGCGTGCCCTGCCGATCGGGCAGCAGGTAGCCCTCGGCCGCGAGCAGGTCGTAGACCGCGGTGACGGTGTTGCGCGAGATCGACAGCGCCTCGGCCAGCGCGCGCGAGCCCGGCAGGCGGCTGCCCGGGGCCAGCCGGGCGCCGAGGATCGCCTGCTTCAGCCGATCGTGCAGCTGGCGTTGCAGCGACGCCGGGCCGCGCTCGCGCGAGAGCGGTGCATCGAGCAGGGCCTGCGGCACGGGTGGGTTCATCATGGCACCATGAAAATCAGGATCCGTGGCACTTTTCAAGGTGCCACACCGGCGCTACTGTAGAGCGCCCTGAACCCGGAATTTCGCGCAAGGACGATGACGATGAGCTGGCTCACCCCCCTTCGACTGCAAGGCTCGCACGGTTCGCTCGAACCGCTCTCGCTCGATCATGAGCAGGACCTGATCGCCGCCGTCAGTGACGGCGAGCTGTGGAACCTCTGGTACACCGCGATCCCCGCGCCGCGGGCGATGCGCGCCGAGATCGAGCGCCGCCTCGACCTGCAGCGCAAGGGTTCGATGCTGCCGTTCACGACCCGCGATGCCGCCGGCCGCGTCGTCGGCATGACGACCTTCATGAACATCGATGCGGTRAACCAGCGCGTGGAGATCGGCTCCACGTGGACGGCGGCGAGCGTGCAGCGCAGCGGCTTCAACACCGAGTGCAAGCTGCTGCTGCTGTCGCATGCGTTCGAGAAGGAGGCCATCGCGGTCGAGTTCCGCACCAACTTCTTCAACCAGCAGAGCCGCCGCGCGAT
>NZ_JBFUFP010001111.1:0-1718 GCF_056403375.1 Rhizobacter sp. P2_H2 | reverse complement strand
GCGTGCCGCCGGCGCAGGCCGCCGGGCTCGCGGACCGGCTGGCCGGCCTGCACGAGCAGGTGCTGGCCGGTGGCCGGCCGGTCGAGATCCGCACCTTTCATGCGTGGTTCTCGCAGCTGCTGAAGACCGCGCCGCTCGACCTGCTGGCCGAGCTGGGGCTGCAACCCGGCATGAGCCTGATCGAGGACATCGACGAGCACCTGGGCGAGATCTTCCGGCGCTTCCATGCCGCCTTGCTCGACGATGCCGCGCTGCACGCCGACTACCGCGCACTGGTCGAGCGGCGCGGCCGGGCGCAGACCTCGAAGTGGCTCGCGACGGTGCTCGACAAGCGCATCGAGATCGAGCTCGCCGACGAGGCCGGCGTGCTGGACGACAGCGTGCCGTCGGCCGCGCAGCTGTGGCCGGCGCTCGCGGCGCTGCCGCACCCGGCGCACCGGCTGAACGACGCCGAGGCCCGCAGCCTGTTGCTGCGCGTGGCGGCCGCGCTCGGTGTGCAGACCAAGGCCACGCCGCGCAAGCAGGGCAGCCTGCTGGAGCAGGCGCTCGCCCTCGATGATGCCGAAGCGGCGCTGCACGCCGCACGCAGCGCGTTGCTGAACAGCAGCGGCCAGCTGCGCGCCCACCTGGCGGCGCCCGAGCTCGATGACGCGGTCGCGCTGCTCGACGCCGTCCACCATGCGAGCCGCCAGCAGCTCGCGCACGACGAGCACCTGCGCATGGCGCGGTTGTCGCGCGTGCTGCTCGCGCAGTTCGCCGCGTTCAAGCGCCTGCGCGGGCTGGCCGACATGGCCGACCTCGAACGCTGCGCGCTGGCGCTGCTGCGCGATGCCGACCTGTCCGGCTGGGTGCAGGAGCGGCTCGATTCGCGCGTGCGCCACGTGCTGATCGACGAGTTCCAGGACACCAGCCCGCTGCAATGGCATGCGCTGCACAGCTGGCTCTCGGCCTATGCCGGCGCCGGCGGTGGCGCGAGCGGGCAGCGGCCGCCGTCGGTCTTCATCGTCGGCGACCCGAAGCAGAGCATCTACCGTTTCCGCCGCGCCGAGCCGAAGGTGTTCGCCGCGGCCAGTGATTTCGTCGCCGGCGGGCTGGGCGGCCATGTGCTCGCCTGCGACCACACGCGGCGCAACGCGCCCGAGGTGATCGCCGCGCTGAACCGCGTCTTCGAGGCGGCGCAGCGCGACGGCGAGTACGTCGGCTTCCGCGCGCACAGCACCGAGATCGCACCGCTCGCTGGAGCCGGTGTGCGTGCGCTGCCGCCGGTGGCCCGCCCGCCACGCGAGGCGACCGCGGGCGACGAAGGCCGGCTGCTGTGGCGCGACAGCCTGGCCACGCCGCGCCACGAGCCGGAAGAGGTGCTGCGCGAGCTGGAGGCGCGTTGGGTCGCGCAGGCGATCGGCGAGCTGGTGGGCAGCGGGGCGGTGGCGGCGGGCGAGGTCTTCGTGCTGTGCCGCAAGCGCGCGTCGCTGCGGCTGGTGGCGCAGGCGCTGCAGGCGCGGCACCTGCCGGCGGCCGCGGTCGAGGACCAGTCGCTGATGGATGCGCCCGAGGTGCGCGACCTGATCGCGATGCTGGATGCGCTGGCCTCGCCACAGCACCGGCTGTCGCTCGCGCAGGCGCTGCGCAGCCCGCTGTTCGGGGCCGGCGACGATGAGCTGATCGCGCTGGCGCAGCAGGCGGCCGCGGGCGGCGACTGGTTCGCTGCGCTGCTGGCC
>NZ_JBFUFP010001110.1:0-1718 GCF_056403375.1 Rhizobacter sp. P2_H2 | reverse complement strand
CCGCGCAGCAGGTCGCGCAGCGCGCTGCGGCCATGGCCCAGCCGGGTCGGCGCGGGCACGTACTGCAACACCGGCGCGGCCAGCCCGCGCGCCAGCGCCTCGGCGGCGAAGGCCTCGGCACGGCGGCGCGCGCGCGGGTCGTCGCCGCCGATCACCGCGAGCCGTTGCCGGCCACGCTCGGCGAAGAAGCCCGCCACCGCCTTGCCGACCGCCTCGTGCGAGAAACCGACCAGCACGTCGATCGGGTCGGGGATCAGGTCCCAGGTCTCGACGATCGGGATGCCCGAGGCCAGCAGGCGCTGCCGGCCCTGCGCGGTGTGCAGCACGCCGGTCAGCACGATGCCGTCGGGGCGGCGGCCGATGATGTCGGCCAGCAGTTCGTCCTCGCGCGCTTCGCTGTAGCCGCTCTGCCCCACCATCAGCTGGTAGCCGCGCGCGGCCAGGCCGGTGGTCAGCGCCTCCAGCGTCTCGAGGAACATCGGCCCCGACAGCGTCGGCACCACCGCCGCCACCAGCCGGCTGCGGCTCGAGCGCAGCGCGCCGGCCGCGCGGTTCGGCACGTAGCCGGTCTGCGCCACCGCGGCGCGCACCTTCTCGACCGTGGCGGCCGGCACGTTCTCAGGCCGGTTCAGCGCACGCGACACCGTCATCGCCGAGACGCCGGCGACGCGGGCCACATCGTTGACGGTGATGCTGAGGTGAGACGCCGTGCGCTGAAGGGTCATCGGCAGGTCAGGCGGCGGGCGTGGCTGCAGTGAGGCCCGGACGGCTGCGCGAGCGCAGCTGCAGGCACTGCCAGGTGGCACCGATCAGGAACACCAGGAACAGCGCGCCGGCGACGGCCTGCAGTTCCGGGGCATCGGCATTCGGCAGCAGCGGCTTGCCCAGCGGCAGCCGCGTCGTCGTCTCGGTGACGCCGGGGATCATGTGGAAGAAGAAAGTGAGCGAGTAGCTGACGGTCTCGACGTACGGCGACGCGCCGCCGAACAGCCTGCGGCGGCCGGCCAGCCACGCGACGCCGAGCACGACCAGCGTCACGATGCCCAGCACGTGCGGCTTGCCGAAACCGCCATGCTGGAAGATGCCGAAGCCGGTGAGGCAGGTCAGCACCGTGGCCCAGATGTAGATGCGGCCGGTGGTGGTGCCGGCGATGATGCGCTTGTCGCGGAACAACGCGACCAGGCCGGCGGCGACCGCGATGAGCGAGATGAGCGTGTGGATGACGCCGAGCGGCGTGAGACCGTAGACCATGGGTTCCTCCTGGGGTCGATCTGTTGGAGCCCCAACAGTACACGCCGACGGCGCGACCGACAACACCGCCTCAGCAGCCGCCGACCGCCTGCGCATGCACGGCCGTCCAGCCGCCGGCCGCGCGCTTCAGCACGCCATAGCCCGACCACTCGTAGCCGGCGTAGGCGTAGACCAGCTCGGCGACGCCGTCATCGTCGAGGTCGGCGTGATCGACGAAGTCCATCTCCATCAGTGCCGACGCGCCGGCACCGCCGCGGAAGAATTCTTCATGGGTGGCGGCGTAGACGCCCTGGGCGTTGCGCTCGGCAACGAAGAACAGCGTCTGCACGTTGTCCTGGTTCTCGATGTGCGACGACACGACGAGCACGGGCTGGCCTGCGCGCTCGATGCGCACCACGGACACGCGCAGGGCCGCGAGCGTGTCGGCCAGCGCCGCGGCGGGTGCCTGGTGGCGCGCCAGGATGGTG
>NZ_JBFUFP010001109.1:0-1719 GCF_056403375.1 Rhizobacter sp. P2_H2 | reverse complement strand
TCGTGTCGGAGCACGCGCCCTGGTGCAGCACCGCGTCGACCTTGCCGAAGTCGCCGTTCGCGAAGCGCGTGTAGAACTCGCCCTTGTCGAAGTAGTCGCTGAGCTTCGCGCCCAGCAGGTTGCGGTACTTCGGGCCGTCGGTCAGGTCGTCGACGGCGATCACGTCGTCGATGCCGATGGCGTTGAGCCCGTGGACGATGTTGCTGCCGATCATGCCGGCTGCGCCGGTAACCACCACCTTCATTCGAACAACTCCTCGTAGCTGACGCTGGCCGTGCCGAACTTGCCGACGACGATGCCGCCGGCGCGGTTGGCGATCGGCATGGCCTCGCGCAGGTTGATGCCGCACGCGAGCATCGCGGCCAGCGTCGCGATCACCGTGTCGCCGGCACCGGTCACGTCGAACACCTCGCGCGCCTGCGCCGGCACGTGGGTGTGGCCGTCGCTGCCGTCGGCGTTCTCGTCGAACAGCGACATGCCTTCTTCCGAACGGGTCAGCATCAGCGCACTGAGCCCGTGCTCGCGGCGCAGCACCTGGGTGCGCTCGTGAAGCTGGGCCTCGCTGCCCCAGGCGCCGATCACCTGCGCCAGCTCGGCACGGTTCGGCGTGATCACCGTGGCACCGGCGTAGCGGCTGTAGTCGCTGCCCTTCGGATCGACCAGCACCGGCTTGCCGGCGGCGCGCGCGAGCTCGATCATGCGCGGGATGTGCGTGAGCCCGCCCTTGCCGTAGTCGGAGAACAGCACCGCGTCGTGGCGGGCCAGCTCGCGCTCGTAGTCGCCCAGCATCGCCGACAGCACCTCGTGGTCGGGCTGGTTCTCGAAGTCGACGCGGATCAGCTGCTGCGAGCGGCCGATCACGCGCAGCTTGACGATGGTGTAGAGCTGCGGATCGCGCCCGAGCACCGTGTTGACGCCCTGCTGCTCGAGCAGCCGCTGCAGCTTCTGCGCCGGCTCGTCGTTGCCGACCACCGTCAGCAGCGTCGCCTGCGCGCCCAGCGTCTTGACGTTCAGCGCGACGTTGGCCGCGCCGCCCAGGCGCTCTTCCTCGCGGTTCACGCGCACCACCGGCACCGGCGCCTCCGGCGRGATGCGGTCGACCGCACCGAACCAGTAGCGGTCTAGCATCGCGTCGCCGACGATCAGCACGCGGGCGCGCGCCAGGCGATCGGGAGCTATCGAAGCCGTCATCACAAATCCTCCAGGCGTTGCGGCGGGTAGGTGTCCCAGCTCAGGCAGCCCGGGCATTGCCAGAAATAGTGCTGTGCCTCGAAGCCGCAGGCCGCGCAGCGGTAGCGCTGCAGCGGCTTCGCGGCGCGGCCGATGGCCTCGCGCAGGCCCTGCGTCTCGTCGCTGCTCAGCGTGTCGCCGGCGCTGACGCGCAGCAGCTCCTGCGCGGCCGACAGGCTGGGCTGCGTCTGCAGGTGCGTCAGCAGGCGGCCGCGTTGCACGGCGGCACCGGGATCGAGCAGCGTGATCGCGGCCAGCAGGTCCATCGTCGGCGCGCGGCCGTACAGCGCGCGCAGCCGTTCCAGGGCACCGGTGGCGTCGCCTGCGGCGATCGCGCTGTTCGCATAGTCGCGAGCCACCAGGTTGAAAGCGACCGGGTGCGTCGTCATCAGCTCGCCCCAGGCCTGCATGACCTGCGCATGGTCGCCGCGCGCGAAGGCGCGCTGGCCGGCCACCACCATCGGGCGGGCCGCCTGCGGGGCCGCGCTG
>NZ_JBFUFP010001108.1:0-1720 GCF_056403375.1 Rhizobacter sp. P2_H2 | reverse complement strand
GATCCCTCTCTTGCGTCTGACCCTGCGACGAGGCTGCGGCCTGGGCCTGTTCGCCGCGCTGACGCTGCTGGCGGCCTGCGCGACCACCACGCCGACCCCAGAGGGCGGCGTCGTGGGCGCATCTCCTGCAGCCTCTGCACCGGAGGTGTCGGCCGCGGCCAGCGCACCCGCCGGGGCGGCCTCGGCCGCCGACAACACCACCGTCGCCGAGGGCCCGGCCGTCGCGCCGCCGATCGACCCGCTGCGCCCCGAAGAGAAGGTCGACCTGAACGCGCCCACCGCGAGCATCGACCTGTGGTCGCGCCTGCGCCACGGCTACGCGATGCCCGACCTCGACACCGAGCAGGTGCGCACCGCCGAGCGCTGGTATGCGTCGCGGCCCGACTACGTGCAGCGCATGACCGAGCGCGGCAGCCGCTACCTGTTCCACATCGTCGAGGAGGTCGAGCGCCGCGGCATGCCGACCGAGCTGGCGCTGCTGCCCTTCGTCGAGAGCGCGTTCAACCCGCAGGCGGTGTCGTCGGCCAAGGCCTCGGGCATGTGGCAGTTCATGCCGGCCACCGGCAGCACCTTCTCGCTGAAGCAGAACGTGTTCCGCGACGACCGCCGCTCGGTGCTCGGCTCGACGCGCGCCGCGCTCGACTACCTGGCCCGGCTGCACGACATGTTCGGCGACTGGCACCTGGCGCTCGCCGCCTACAACTGGGGCGAGGGCAACGTGCAGCGCGCCATCGCGCGCRACCGCCGCGCCGGCAAGCCGACCGACTACCTCAGCCTGAAGATGCCGAACGAGACGGCGTTCTACGTGCCGAAGCTGCAGGCGGTGAAGAACATCGTGCTGCACCCCGAGGAGTACCTGCTGACGCTGCCGTCGCTGGACAACCACCCGTACTTCCTCAGCGTGCCGATCGAGCGCGACATCGACGTCGCGCTGGCGGTGCGGTTGGCCGGCGTGTCGCTGGAAGAGTTCCAGACGCTGAACCCGCAGATGAACCGGCCGGTGATCTTGGCGGCCGGCACGCCGCAGCTGCTGCTGCCGTACGACAACGCGAGCCAGTTCGTGCGCAGCATCGGCGAGCACCGCGGGCCGCTGGCCACCTGGACGGCCTGGGTCGCGCCGCGCACGCTGCGCCCGGCCGATGCAGCCAAGCAGGTGGGGATGACCGAGGCGCAGTTGCGCGAGGTCAACAACATCCCGCCGCGCATGCTGGTGCGGGCCGGCTCGACGCTGCTGGTGCCGCGCGGCGAGAGCCGCCAGACCGACGTGTCGGGGCACCTGGCGGACAACGGCGTGATGTCGCTCGTGTCCGAATCGCCGGCGCTGCGCCGCATGGCGCTGAAGGCCGGCAAGCGCGAGAGCGTGGCGACGGTCGCGCAGCGCTACCGCGTGAGCGCGGCGCAGGTGGCGCTGTGGAACAAGACGACGGTCGGCGCGAACTTCAAGCCGGGGCAGACGGTGTATGTGTTCGTCGCGAGCAAGGCGACAGCGCGCAAGCCGGCGGTGCGCACCGCATCGAAGGCGCATCGGCCGGCGAAGCGGCCGACGCGGGTCGCGAAGCGCTGAGCGGGTGGGCTAGCGCCGCTCGCTCAACGCGTGCGCGATGGTCCCCAGGTCGACGTATTCGAGCTCGCTGCCGATCGGCACGCCGCGCGCCAGCCGCGTGACGCGCAGGCCACGTGATTTCAGCGTCTCGCCGATCACGTGCGCGGTGGCCTCGCC
>NZ_JBFUFP010001107.1:0-1723 GCF_056403375.1 Rhizobacter sp. P2_H2 | reverse complement strand
GTCTTGGTTACTCGCGTCCGATTCAATCGGCTTCGTCCAGGGGGCTTGAACAAGAAGTCTATCGGCTCGCTCGACAGCAGTCATCCGCGAGCGGCAGGAAGTGGCCGATTGTTGTCAGTCAGCTGCTGCGCCTTGTCGGCGGTAGGCGATCCGTTGCCGCAGGTCAATTTCTCGATCTGCCCACCCGGGAGCGGGCATTGCGCTCAGGCTTCTTCCCAGATGACGCCTTCCGTCCCATGGTTGAACCTGGCTCTCAGGCGGCTTCGGTTCAGGGGATCACTTTTGAGCCGATCTCCAATTGCAGCTTTGACCACCGCGCTACGTTCTGCATCAACAGCCAAAATTCCGTGGGGTTCTGCCGCAACTTCGTTTCGTTTACGCGCAGCTTCCCATCGAAGCCAGATGCCCCAGTCCTCCATCACCAGCCCTAGCAGACTCGGATCGACAGGAGACAGGAAGTACGTATCGCCGTATTCATCAGTGCTGTGGTCGAACTCGGCTTCGTAGATGTGCGGCACGCCGTTCCATTCCGCGATGCCAAGACGCKGGCCATCGTAATAGTCGTGGACGGTAAGTATTCGATCCATCGAGATAGCCTACCTGAAAGCAGACCTTGGCGACCGGCAGCAGCTGGCCGTCGTCGGTCCCAGGCTCCCCATGGAAGACGACATGACGTCACGCCTTCCCGCGTGCTTCCTTCTTCGCTTTTCGCGTCTCTTCGGCCACGATGCCGGCTGCCCGCCAGTGCGCGAACTCGTCCGGCGTCTCGAGCGTGACGCGGCCCCAGGCGCCGCTGCGGAAGTCGTTCAACGCCACCTCAGCGGCTTTCTGCATGTTCACGCGGCCACCGGGCAGCAGGCCGCCGCGCTTGCGGCCCACTTCGGCCAGCAATGCCTCGTCGGTCATCGCCGAGAAGTCGGCRAGCTTGTAGCGCGCCACCAGTCGGTCCGCGTAGCGATGGCGCACGCGAGCCAGCAGCGCCATCGYTACCTCTTCCTCGTCRTAMGCATTGCGGCCGATGCCRCCGCTCGCCGCCAGGTTGTACCCACYCTGCKCRGTGAGGATTCGCGGCCACAGCATGCCCGGTGTGTCRAACAGGAARAAGTCGKTGGCCAGCAGGATCTTCTGCTCCAGCTTGGTGATGCCCGGCTCGTCGCCCGTCTTGGCYGTGCGCTGGCCGTTGAGSGTGTTGACCAGCGTCGACTTGCCCACGTTGGGAATACCGCAAATCAACACCCGCACCGGCTTGACCATGCCGCCGCGATGCGGGGCAAGCGCCCGGCACGCCGSTATCAGCGCACGCGCCGGCGCSGTGGTGCTGGCGTCCAGCCCCAGGCAACGGGGGCCCGGCAGCGCCTGGTCGATCTCCGGCAGGCGACAATTTATCCATCATGAAAGGTCGGCATCTCGAACCGGCGGGGGGGGGGCAGGCTTCGATTCTGAAAGGCGCCACCAGGAACTGGCCGACGCCTGGATTCCATGAAGCCCTGTTCGCAAACATCGCGGGATGGCAGCGCCGGCTTCGCAAGACTTCGCCACTTCAGTGTTGTCCCCGGCGAGTGGCGTTGCGAAGATTGCGAGCATGAGCACTCCCACGATCACCGCCGGCTTCAAGCCGAAGAAGTCCGTCGCGCTGTCCGGTGTCACCGCCGGCAACACCGCGCTGTGCACCGTCGGCCGCAGCGGCAACGACCTGCACTACCGCGGCTACGACATCCTCGAC
>NZ_JBFUFP010001106.1:0-1726 GCF_056403375.1 Rhizobacter sp. P2_H2 | reverse complement strand
GAACGAAGTGAGTGGAGGGAGTTTGCCGATGCAGACCCGACACCGATCTTCTTCGTGAAGTCGGCCCGCCAGGGCCGACCGACCCAGCTGAGCCCCCAGCGCATACCGCCCGCCGCCCCGCACGCGCCAAGCAAGACAACAGAGTGACCAGACAAACATGAAGCCCCGCCACAAACGCCTAGCCATCATCGTCGGTGCCGTCGCCAGCCTCGGCGTCGCCGCAGCACTCGTGCTGAACGCGCTGAACAGCAACGTCGCGTTCTTCTTCACGCCCACGCAGGTGGTGTCCGGCGAAGCCCCGAAAGACCGTGCGTTCCGCGTCGGCGGCATGGTCCGCCAGGGCACCCTGAAGCGCGACCAGATGACCGTCAGCTTCACGATCACCGACACCGCCAAGGACGTCGCCGTGCGCTACACCGGCATCCTTCCCGACCTGTTCCAGGAGGGCAAGGGCGCTGTCGTGCAAGGCAAGCTCGACGGGGACGCCTTCGTCGCCACCGAAGTGCTCGCCAAGCACGACGAGAACTACATGCCGCCCGAGGCCGCCCACGCGGTCGAAGAGGCCAAGAAGATGAGGAACACGCTCAAATGACTCCCGAACTCGGCCACCTCGCGCTGATCCTCGCGTTCCTGGTCTCGATCGTCCAGGGCGTGCTGCCGATCGTCGGCGCCCACCAGAACAAGCCCGCCTGGACCTCGCTCGCACGGCCCGCCGCGCAGACGCAGTTCCTGCTCGTCGCGTTCGCGTTCGCCTGCCTGATGCAGGCCTTCGTCGCCAACGACTTCTCGGTGCTCTACGTCGCCCAGCACTCGAACTCGCAGCTGCCCACCGCCTACCGCGCCGCCGCCGTCTGGGGCGGCCACGAAGGCTCGCTGCTGCTGTGGCTGCTGATGCTCAACRGCTGGACGCTCGCCGTCAGCCTGCTGTCGCGCCAGCTGCCGCTGCCGATGGTCGCGCGCGTCATCGGCGTGCTCGGCCTGGTCGCCGCCGGCTTCCTCGCGTTCATGCTGCTCACGTCCAACCCGTTCGACCGGCTGATCCCGGCCGCCGCCGAAGGCCAGGACCTGAACCCGCTGCTGCAGGACYCCGGCCTCATCGTCCACCCGCCGATGCTCTACATGGGCTACGTCGGCTTCTCGGTCGCCTTCGCCTTCGCGATCGCCGCGCTGCTGGCCGGCACGCTCGACGCCGCCTGGGCCCGTTGGTCGCGCCCATGGACCAACGTCGCGTGGACTTTCCTCACTTTGGGCATAGCGTTGGGCTCGTACTGGGCCTACTACGAGCTCGGCTGGGGCGGCTGGTGGTTCTGGGATCCGGTCGAGAACGCGTCGTTCATGCCGTGGCTGGTCGGCACCGCGCTGATCCACTCGCTGGCCGTCACCGAGAAACGCGGCAGCTTCAAGAACTGGACCGTGCTGCTCGCGATCTGCGCGTTCTCGCTGTCGCTGCTCGGCACCTTCCTGGTCCGCTCCGGCGTGCTGACCTCGGTGCACGCCTTCGCCACCGACCCGCGCCGCGGCATCTTCATCCTGCTGTTCCTCAGCGCCGTGATCGGCGGCTCGCTGAGCCTGTTCGCCTACCGCGCGCCCAAGGTCGGCCTGGGCGGCGCGTTCGCGCTGTTCTCGCGCGAGACGCTGCTGCTGGTCAACAACGTGCTGCTGATGGTGGCCGCCGGCTCGGTGCTGCTGGGCACGCTGTACCCGCTGATCATCGACGGCCTCGGCC
>NZ_JBFUFP010001105.1:0-1728 GCF_056403375.1 Rhizobacter sp. P2_H2 | reverse complement strand
CATCAGCATCTGGCAGGTGGGGGTCGCCGTCGTGCACGTCGTCGCTCATGGGCCATGGGTGGAGGGGAATGGCGCGAAGGATACCGCAGCGCCTTCGTGAAAAAGGGCCGCACGCGCGCGGCGTGCAGCCCTTTCGGGTCGGCGGGCTGGTGCGCCGCTCAGTTCTTCGACTGGTCGACCAGGCGGTTCTTCTTGATCCACGGCATCATCGCGCGCAGCTGCTCGCCGACCACCTCGATCGGGTGCTCGGCCGTCAGGCGGCGGCGCGACAGCAGCGTCGGGGCGCCGGCGCGGTTCTCCAGGATGAAGCTCTTCGCGTATTCGCCGGTCTGGATGTCCTTCAGCGCCTGGCGCATCGCCTGGCGGGTCTCGTCCGTCACGATCTTCGGCCCGGTCACGTACTCGCCGTACTCGGCGTTGTTCGAGATCGAGTAGTTCATGTTGGCGATGCCGCCCTCGTAGATCAGGTCGACGATCAGCTTCAGCTCGTGCAGGCACTCGAAGTAGGCCATCTCCGGCGCGTAGCCGGCTTCGGTCAGCGTCTCGAAACCGGCCTTGATCAGCTCGACGGCGCCGCCGCACAGCACGGCCTGCTCGCCGAACAGGTCGGTCTCGGTCTCTTCGCGGAAGTTGGTCTCGATCACGCCGGCCTTGCCGCCGCCGTTGGCTGCCGCGTACGACAGCGCCAGGTCACGCGCCTTGCCGGTCTTGTCGGCATAGACGGCGATCAGGTGCGGCACGCCGCCACCTTGCGTGTAGGTCGAGCGCACCGTGTGGCCGGGGGCCTTCGGCGCGACCATCCACACGTCGAGGTCGGCGCGCGGCACGACCTGGCCGTAGTGCACGTTGAAGCCGTGCGCGAACGCGAGCGAAGCGCCCTGCTTGATGTGCGGCTCGACGTCGTTCTTGTAGACGGACGCGATCTGCTCGTCGGGCAGCAGGATCATGACGACGTCGGCGGCCTTCACCGCATCGGCGATCTCGGCGACCTTCAGGCCGGCCTTCTCGGCCTTGGACCACGAGGCCCCGCCCTTGCGCAGGCCGACGGTGACCTTGACGCCGCTGTCGTTCAGGTTCTGCGCGTGCGCATGGCCTTGCGAGCCGTAGCCGATGATCGTGACGTTCTTGCCCTTCACCAGGCTCAGGTCAGCATCCTTGTCGTAATAAACCTTCATGGTCTTCTCCAGAAAAAAACAGGTCAGTCTTGCGGGGTGAATGGATTGATCGAGACGATCAGACGCGCAGGATGCGCTCGCCGCGACCGATCCCGCTGGTGCCGGTGCGCACGGTTTCCAGGATGGCGCTGCGGTCGATCGCCTCGATGAAGGCATCGAGCTTGGACGCATCGCCGGTGAGTTCAATGGTGTAGCTCTTTTCCGTGACGTCGATGATGCGGCCGCGGAAGATGTCGGCCATGCGCTTCATCTCTTCGCGTTCCTTGCCGACGGCGCGCACCTTGATGAGCATCAGCTCGCGTTCGGTGAAGGCGCCTTCGGTCAGGTCGACCACCTTGACCACCTCGATGAGGCGGTTCAGGTGCTTGGTGATCTGCTCGATCACCTCGTCGGAGCCGGTCGTCACGATGGTCATGCGCGACAGCGAGGCGTCTTCGGTCGGCGCGACCGTCAGGCTCTCGATGTTGTATCCGCGGGCGGAGAACAACGCGACGACGCGCGACAGCGCGCCCGGTTCGTTCTCGAGCAACAAGGCAATGATGTGTTTCATGGT
>NZ_JBFUFP010001104.1:0-1728 GCF_056403375.1 Rhizobacter sp. P2_H2 | reverse complement strand
CAACGACCCCTGGGGCAAGCCGTATCAATACGCCAACCCGGGCGTGAAAGGCGAGATCGATGTCTACAGCCTCGGTGCCGACGGCCAGGTGGGCGGTGAAGGCAAAGACGCCGAAGTTGGCTCCTGGCAATGAGCGTTGCCGTGCCGCGTCGCCCGCAGGCCGGGCGCACGCGGGCGGCTTCACGCTGATCGAGCTGCTGGTGGTGATCACGCTGATCGCCATCGCGTCGGCCGTCGCGAGCCTGTCGATCCGCAACCCGGCCAGCACGCGGCTCGACCACGAAGCCGCCCGGCTGGTCGCGCTGCTCGAATCGGCGCGCGCCGCGTCGCGCGCCTCGGGCATCCCGGTGACCTGGCTGCCGCGCGCCGCCGAGCCGAATGCGGCCGAAGGCTTCCGCTTCGTCGGGCTGCCGACCACCAACGACCTGCCGACCAAGTGGCTGACGCCCGAAGTCTCCGCCGACATCGCGGGCTCCAAGGGCATCGTGCTCGGCCCCGAGCCGTTGATCGGCGCGCAGCGCATCGTGCTGCACCTCGACGACCAGAGCGTCGCGCTCGGCACCGACGGGCTCGGGCCCTTCGTGGTGCTCGAGAACGAGCAGGTCGCGCAGCCATGAGCAAGCACCGTCCGCATCTCGCCAAAGCGAGCGGCTTCACGCTGATCGAGGTGCTGGTGGCGCTCGCCATCATCGCGGTCACGCTGGGCGCCGGCATCAAGGCGGCCGGCGCGTTGACCAACAACACGCAGCGCCTGGTCGAGGTCACCGCGGCCCAGTGGTGCGCCGAGAACCAGCTCACCGGCCTGAAGCTCAGCCACACCTTCCCGAGCGTCGGCGACGCCGAATTCAGCTGCGACCAGTTCGGCACCAGCTACAAGGGCAAGCAGGCCACGCGGCCGACGCCGAACCCGAACTTCCKGCGCGTCGACGCGCAGATCTTCAACGAGGACGACCAGCCGGTGCTGACGCTCTCGACCATCCTGCCGCGCTGATGGACACGCCACCCCTGCGCGCCCCCCTTGCCCGCGGCTTCACCCTCATCGAGGTGCTGGTCGCGATGACCATCATGGCGATCGTCGCGATGATGTCGTGGCAGGGCGTCGACGGCATCGTGCGCGCGCGCGCCGCGAGCCAGCAGCGGCTGGAGCAGGTGCTGCGCGTGAGCAGCGTGCTCGCGCAGTGGGAGCAGGACCTCGACAACGCGCAGGACAGCGGCGTGCTGCCGAGCGCGATGGCCTTCGACGGCGCCTCGATGCGCGTCACGCGCCGCGTGCCCGGCGGGCTGCAGATGGTGGTGTGGTCGCTGCGCGGCGGCACCTGGCTGCGCTGGGCCGGCCCGGTCGTCACGACGGCCAGCGAGCTGCAGCAGAACTGGATGTCGAGCCAGCAGTTCCTCGGCAGCGAGGTCGGCCAGTTGCGCACGCTGACCCACCTGTCGGACTGGCAGGTGTATTACTACCGCGGCAATGCCTGGACCAATGCGCAATCCAGCGCCGACCCGACGCAGCCGAATACCGGACCCGGGTCCGGCCAGCCGAATCCGCCGAGCGGCGTCACGACCCCGCTGCCGCAGGGCGTGCGGCTTGTGCTGACGTTCGGCGAGGGCAGCGGCTTCTCCGGCAACGTCACGCGCGACGTGACGATCGGCCCGCAATGACGCGCCACGCCACCTCCCCGCCGGCCGCCCAGCGCGGCGCCGCGCTGCTGATGGCAATGATCATCGTCACGC
>NZ_JBFUFP010001103.1:0-1731 GCF_056403375.1 Rhizobacter sp. P2_H2 | reverse complement strand
CAGCAAGGGCGCGTTGGCCAGGTCGGCCGGCGTGCGCAGCGGCGCCAGCCGCGCGATCAGCGAGGGCGCCGCCATCGCCATCACCACGTCGTGCATCAGCGGCGGTGCCTCGCCCATCGCATCGTCGAGGTGGCKCACCTCGRTGTCGGCCTCGCTGCCCACCACGTCGAGGAACGGGATCGACAGCACGATCTCCAGTTCGACCCGCGGATGCGCTTCGGTGAACTGCTGCAGGTGCGGCACCAGGATCTGCCGCGCGAACGTGGGCGGCGCCGTGATGCGCAGCCGCTGCACCTGCTGCGCGGCACGCTGGTGCAGCGGCACCGCGGCCAGCAGGCCGAGCGCGGTCGAGACCTGGGCCAGGTACTCCTTGCCCGCCGGAGTCAGCACCAACGCCCGCGCAGAGCGCGTCAGCAGCGGCGTGCCGAGCAGTTCCTCCAGCGTCGCGATGCGCTTGCCGACCGCGCTCGCCGTCACATGCAGCTCATCGGCCGCGCGCTCGAAGCTGCCCAGGCGGGCCGCGCACTCGAAGGCGCGCAGGCCGTCGATCGACGGGTAGCGGAGGTCGGGCAGGCTCATGAAGCGCGATGATAGGCCGCTCGCCTGCACATCGAATTCGTTCGTTGACAAACGAATTCATTTGAATACACTGGGCCGCAACAGAACGACTGCGAAGGAAGCGTCATGGTGAGAACCTCGTCCATGGAGCCGGTGTCCGCGCGATTGCCCGGCGACATCTACCTCTGGCTGGCCGGCCTGGAAATCGAAGGCGCGCCCACCAACAGCGACAAGGTGCGGGTGCTGCTGTCCCAGTTGAAGCGCCAGTACGACGGTGCCTTCGATTACGCCGCGGCCCATGCCTGGGTGCGCGACCTGATGGGCGGCCTGCGCGACGGCCTGGTGGCGGCCGAGCGCGAATCCGGCCGACACTCCGACCTGCTGGCCGCCTCGCTGGAGCAGCTGACTTCCACGCTCGCGCTGGTGGTGTCGTCGCGCCCCGCCAATGCCGGCGAGGCGCGCGCACTGGAAGATGCGCTGGTGCGCCGCCTGTTCGCGATGGCCAATGGCCTGCTGCGCCAGGGCGCGACCAGCGAGGCATCGGCTTTCGATCCCGGCGTGGTGCGGCGACACTGGAAGAGCACGCTCGAACTCGCCCAGCTTCTCAACGACAAGCAAGGAGGTCCCCATGGCTGATTCCCTGAAGGCGCGCGTCGGCCGCGTCATCGTCGGCAGTGCCCATGCACTGCTCGACCGGCTCGAAGGCACCGCCCCCGAGGCGATGATGGAGCAGGCCCTGCGCGAGATCGACAAGGTGGTCGACGAGGTGCGCCACGAGCTGGGCACCGCCGCGGCCAACCGCCACCTGGCGCAGCAACAGCACGCGCTGCTGAACCGCCGCCACACCGAGCTGTCGGCCCACATCGACGAGGCGATCGCACAGTCGCGCGAGGACCTGGCCCGCGTCGCGGTGGCGCGCCAGCTCGACATCGAGGCCCAGATCCCGGTGCTCGAACGCTCGCTGGCCGAACTGTCCGGCGAAGAGACCGAACTCACCGGCTATGTCAACGCGCTGCTCGCCAAGCGCCGCGAGATGACCGAGGCGCTGCAGAACTTCCGCGCCTCGCGCAAGGCGGTGGCCGGCGGCACGGCGCATGCCGCCACCACGCGCAGCAGCGAGCGCAGGGTCGAGGCGGCCAGCTCGGCCTTCGACCGCATCTACCAGCGCGAGAC
>NZ_JBFUFP010001102.1:0-1732 GCF_056403375.1 Rhizobacter sp. P2_H2 | reverse complement strand
GGTCAGGTCGATGGTGTATTTCTTGAGGGCTTCGCGCTGGCCTTCGGCATCGGCGTTGTCGACCTTCTGGCCACCGCGCACCGCGTCGATCGCGGCCTCGAGCGCCTTGCGGGTCAGGCCGTGCTCCTTGACGAGCGGGCCGATCGCCGACTTGGCATCGGTCGCGGCCAGCAGGAACATCTCGCTCGCGATGAACTGGTCACCGCGCTTGGTGGCCTCTTTCTCGGAGGCCTGCAGCAGCGCGCCGAGCTCGCGGCTCGCCTGCACCTGCTCGCCGCCCTGCACCTGCGGCAGCTTGCGCAACTCGGCGTCGAGCACCGACTGCAGCTTGGACGAATTGACGCCGGCGCGTTCGAGCAAGGCCTTCGGGCCATCGGTCTGGGCCAGCATCGCGGCCAGCAGGTGCACTGGCTCGATGTAGGGGTTGTCGCGGTTCAGCGCGAGGCTCTGGGCCTCGCCGAGCGCTTCCTGGAACTTGGTGGTGAGCTTGTCGAGTCGCATGGGACGAATCCTCCGATTGCAGGGGATTTGAGGCATTCGCCCCCATTTTCAAGCCGGAACCCGCTCACCGGGAACCCCGGCTTGATGCAGATCAGCTCGTCAGCTCGCGCTCGACGTCGGTGGCCTTGCGGCGGGCCAGCGCCAGGTTGGACTTCGCCTTGTCCAGCACGAAGTAGATGAACGTGCCTTCCTTGCGCGAGACCGGGCGGATGATGTGGTACTGCTTGCCCAGCGTGATCAGGATGTCGTCGATCACGTCGTTCAGGCCGAGCTGGCGCATCGTCTTGGCCTTGGCGCGCACGACCTCGGTGTTGCCGGCAGCCGCCACCTCGAGGTCGAGGCCCGCGCCGGCCGAGCCGAGCATCATGCCGCTGGCGGAATCGACGACGGCCGCGCACAGCGCGCCGTCCATGGTGAGCAGGTCGTCGAGGGATTGGCGAATGGTGGCCATGGCAGTTCCTTGGGATGTCGTTGAAGAGGCTGAGCGAGATGATTGCGTGGGAATCTGAAGAAAAAGTGGAGAAAGAGGAAAGCGGAGCGCGGCGATCGGGCCGCCGGCTGCCTCAGCTCGCCTGCAGGCGCCGGCCGAGGGCCCGCGTCTTGCGCTGCCAATCGGTCCAGTCGACGCCGCGGTGCTCGCCGACCGAGACCAGCAGCAGGTCGGGATCGGTGCAGCACGGGAACATCGCCAGCACGCCGCCCCGGTGGTACATCACCGCCGCCGCCAGCTCGCCGAGCGACGCGAAGTGGCTGCGCTGCCGGTCGTGCAGCCGCCAGTAGTCGACGGCGGCCTCCCAGGTGCGCTCGGCATCGGCAACGCGGCCGCTGGCCTGCCAGATCAGCCCGGTGGCCGGGTCGACCAGTGCGCATCCGACGATGCCGGGCTGCGCGGCCATCGCATCGAGCTCATCGGCCACGACGCGCGGGTTCATGCAGTCCCCATGCTGCGTTCGACGCCGTTCAGCGCGTTGAGCACCATGCCGAGCAGCGCGCTGGTGTCGGCCAGCAGCACGACCACCATCGGCTCGCCGCGCCACTGCACGCTGCGCATCACCAGCCGCCCGGCGCTCGAATCGACCACCATGCAATGCGGCTGGCCGATCGCGGCCTCGCGGCTGGCGGCGTCGCCGAGCGCCGCCATCGAGCTGACCATCGCGGCCAGCCGGCTGGCATCCAGCGGCAAGGCGCCGGCATGCGCCAGGTCGAAGCCGTCCGGCGTGGCCACCAGCAC
>NZ_JBFUFP010001101.1:0-1737 GCF_056403375.1 Rhizobacter sp. P2_H2 | reverse complement strand
GAGCGATGCTGGCGAACAGTCCGATCAACCATCGGCGATCCTCGCGCCTGGAAAGCAATGCCGGCAGCGGGTTGGACAACATGAACGCCATCGTGAAGCTGGCGAGCAGCATCCCTGCGTACGCTTGCGTCGCACCGAGTTCCCGATACATCGGCGCAATCCAGGACAGGAAGCCGAAGAACAGGAAGTTGTTGGTCGCGAAGTAGGCTGCCGCCAGCCAGGCGCTTGCCGAGCCCAGGGGATGGCGATGCGCTCCGGCAACCGCTGAGACAGGAGCCAGCCCGATTCCCTCGGATCGGGACACGACCCACCACGCTGCGATGGCGGTCAGCCCCGGTAGCGCCCAAGCGCCCGTTCCGAGTCGCCACCCGCCAATAGCTGCGAGGGGCGCGGTCGCGGCTGCGGCCAGCGTGCTGCCCAGGCCGATCGACATTGCGTACAGACCCATCAGCAACGGAACATGCCGCGGAAAGCGGGCCTTGACGAAGCCCGAGATCAGGGCGCCGGCGACCGCGATACCTGCACCCACGCCTGCCGTGGTGACCAGCAGTTGCGTCGTCGTTTGGACGAAGGCCCTGAGCAGCGTGGCGATGCTCAGCACGGCGAGTGCGGCCAGGATGACGCGATCCCTGCCGAATCGCCGGGCCAGCCACGGCGCGGGCAAAGCCAGCATGCCCATGAGGAGGTTGGGGATCGCGGTCAACAGAGAGGCCTGCGCGTTGGAGATTCCGAAGTCGCCACGGATCTGTCCGAGCAGCGGCCCCACCGACACGATGGCCGGGCGCAGGTCGATGGCGACCAGCACGATGCAGGCGATACCGGCGGCCAGGGTCAGCCCGGAGTTGTCCTTCGCGGCGGGGATATCGGCGCTCTGTGCGCGGTGCGACATCGCGGGCTCGATCGACGGCTTGCCGCTCTTGCCGGACATCGCGGCCGTGAAGGCCTTGTTGATGGCCAGCCCGGCCGCATGGGCCTCCGCGGCGGCGACCATGGCCCTCGCATCCGCGAGGGGCAGCGTTTTCACAAGATTCGGCATGGACTACCCTGGGTGAATGGAATCCGTCTGCGCTGCTCGCGGAGCGCGCAGCCGGGGTTCAGGAAAGGGATGCGGCGCGCCTCGCGCGGATTCGCGCCAACATCGTTCAGCGCGCCAGCTGCGCCATCACACGCGTCGCCGCCTCCGCGGACGAGGCCGGGTTCTGGCCGGTGATCAGGAGGCCGTCCTGCACCACGAAGGACTGCCAGTCGGCCGCCCGGTCGAAGCGACCGCCAAGACGCTTGAGCTCGTCCTCCACGAGGAATGGCACCACGTCGGTCAACTCCACCGCGGCTTCCTCGGAATTGGTGAAGCCAGTGACCTTCAGGCCGTTCACCAGCGGCTGGCCGTCCGCACGCCTGGCGTGGCGAAGGGCACCCGGCGCATGGCACACCAAAGCCACCGGCTTGCCGGCCTGCAAGGTGGTCTCGATCAGCTTGACCGAGTTCGGGTCTTCGGCCAGGTCCCACAGCGGGCCGTGCCCACCGGGATAGAACACCGCATCGAATCCTTCGTGCGTGACCTCGGCCAATGGCACCGTGCTTGCCAGCGCGGCCATGGCGTAGGCGTCCGCCTCGAATCGCCGGGTCGCGTCGGTGCGGAACGCTTCGGTGTTGCTCTTGGGATCCAGCGGCGGCTGGCCGCCTTGGGGCGAGGCCAGCACGATGTCGGCGCCGGCCGCCTTGAACTCGTAGTAGGGG
>NZ_JBFUFP010001100.1:0-1740 GCF_056403375.1 Rhizobacter sp. P2_H2 | reverse complement strand
CCGCTCGGTGTCACGGCTTGAAAGCAGATCCCCGGCCGTGCTCGGACGGCCGGGCCGGCGCCGAGCATCTGCAGTCCTTCTTCGGCGTTCCGGGGGCGCAGCCGGTTCGAAGCGGCTGCGCGTTGGCCGATCTCAGTCCGAAACCTTCACCCAGTCGTAGTAGGCCGGACCGCCGCCGCCGTTGTAGGTCCCCACGAAGCCGACGGCGTTCGCCGAGTTGTTGCCGACCCAGTGGTTCAGCATCAGGCGCATCGGGGCCGAGATCGTCGTGTTGACGCGCCGGAACTCCATCTCCACGCCGGCATCGTTGACGTGGAACCAGCGCACGAAGGTCGGCCGCCATTCGAAGCCGATGGTCCGCCAGCCGGTGCCGATGGCGAACTGCTGGAAGTTCTGGCGGCCGGCCGTCCACACGTTGGTGTGCAGGACGGTGCCCCCCTTGATGAACTCGATGTCGATCTCGAAGTGGTTGGACGTGCCCGCGTTGCCGGTGTACAGGAAGAACGAGCTGTTGCCGCCGGCGATGGTGCCCGGCTGCATGCGCGTCACGAACTTGCCGTACTGGAAGCTCTGCCAGGTGCGCACCTCGGCGCACTTCACCGCGTTGCGGTTGCTGCTGTTGACGTTCAGGTCCAGCCCGCCCCACCCCGTCAGCCACGCTTCGCTGAAGGCGAAGGTGCAGCCGAAGATGTCACCGTTGGCCCAGTTGGCGGTCTCCCAGACCGATCCGTTCGGACCGCCCGAGCCGTCGAACCCGTCGAAGAAGTTGGTGGCCTGCGCGTTCAGGTGCAGGCCGAGGGCCAGCACCATGGCGAAGGCGCCCTTGACGATGGAATTGATCATGCTTGTCTCCTTGTTGTTGGTTGTCGTGCGTGATCAGGGGGCGAGCTTCACGGTGCCCACGCTCAGGTTGTGCGAACCCGTGGTGGTGGCCGCGTTGATCACGTCGACCGCGAACAGGCCGGCCTTGACGGTGCCGACCTTCGAGCCGGTGCCGTTGCAGTAGTCCGGCAGCGGAAACATCGCGTCGCTCAGGTCGATGACGAGTTCGGACAGCGTCGAGTTGACGATCGCCTGGGCCGTCGCCGTGCAGCCGTCACCCGCCACCGGGCTCGGTTGGAGCTTGATCGACAACACGCCGTCGCTCGACGATTTCAGCTGGATCTTCAGCTTGGTGAAACCCGAGGCATTGAAGGCGGTGACCGGGGCCGCGCCGGTGTTGCCGGGTGCGTAGACACGGATCGCCGTGCCGGCGTAGGCCTGGTCGCCCGACAGCGACGCGCCGAAGTCCACCTCGCCCGATGCGAAGGTCGCGGTCCCGGCCGTGAGTTGATTGCCCTTCTCGGCAAAGGAGTACGTCTCGATCTTGCCGGCCTCGCTGGTGTCCGTCGCGCTCGAAGGGGTCGCGAATGCGACATCGCTCGACGAAGGACCGGAGGGCGGTGCCGGCACGGGCGCCGGGACGGGAGCCGACGGCGGTGCGGAGGCCGCCGGCGTGGGGGTGCTGGACCCTCCCCCGCCGCAAGCCGTGAGCGCCACTGCGCTGAAGAGTGCCGTCAAGGCGGTGCATGAGCGCCGATAGATCTGATCCACTGATGTCTCCTATGAAGTGACACGTGGATGGTGTTCTCACCCTGTCGTCGGCGCAGTCGCGTCTTTGCGTTTGACCGTGCCGTTCTTGCGCTCAGGGCTCAATAGCACATCATCAAGCCGAACTTGTTGCGCTCGCAGGTGACGACG
>NZ_JBFUFP010001099.1:0-1742 GCF_056403375.1 Rhizobacter sp. P2_H2 | reverse complement strand
TCACCGACCTCAGCGTCGATGAGGCGGGCCGCGTGTCGACGCGCATCGACAGCCGGGGCGTGACCGCGCGCATCGCCTACGACGCAGCGGGTCGGCTGAACGCCATCCAGTACCTGAAGGAAGGGCAGCCGGACGCGCTGCTCGTCTGGAACCACAGCCAGACCGGACCGGGCTTCAGCTTCGGCATCGGGCGGCTGACCTCGACCCTCTTTCCGGGCGGATCGACGCAGTACACGTACAACGAATGGGGCGAGGTCGTCGCGAGCACGCAGCGCGTGAGCCCGGCGAGCGGGGCCAACAGCGCGACGGTCACGACGGTGGTCGGCTACGAGTACACGCTCGGGCGCTTGACCGGTATCACCTATCCGTCGGGGCGCAGGCTCGTGCTTCGCTGGAACGGGGCGCACGTGGTGTCGATCGCGTTGGCGAAGAATGGCGTGAGCGAGCCCTTGCCGCTGATCGACCAGGTGAAGTACCAGCCCTTCGGCCCGGTCGAAAGCTGGCAGTGGGCGATGGCTGGCGGCGCGCAGGCGCATGAACGCGTGACGGATCTGGATGGGCGCATCGTGCGGATGCGCATCGGCGACCTGTTCCGCGACATCYGCTACGACGAGGCGGACCGGATCGTCTCGTTCACGCACCTGGCACCGGATGGCACACCGCGGCCGGCATTCGACCAGAGCTTCGGCTACGACGCGAACAGCCGGCTGACGAGCGTGGTCACCGCGACGAGCAGCTGGGCGATCGCCCACGATCCGAACGGCAACCGCCGTGAGCTGAGCCTGAGCGGGGTGCCGAGCACCTACATCACCGAAGCGACCAGCAACCGGTTGCTGGCGATGACCAACCCGGCGCGCAGCTTCGGCTACGACGAAGCCGGCAACACGACCAGCGACAGCGCAGGCTACACCGCGGGCTACGACCTGCCGGGGCAGCTGGCGGTGCTGTCGCGCGGCGGGATGAGCGCGCGCTACAGCTACGACACCGAGCGGCGGCGCATCCGCAAGTTCACGAACGCGGGGCCGCAGAGCACCGTCATCTTCGTGTACGACCCACAGGGCCAGCTGCTCGGCGAGTACGACCAGCAAGGCCGGGCCATCCGCGAATATGTGTGGCTGGACGACGTGCCGGTCGCGGTGTTCATGCCTGCTCCCACGGACTCGGCGGGCGCACCGCTGGTCCACTTCATCCACACCGACCACCAGAACACGCCGCGCGTGGTGGTCGACCGCGAAGGCCGGCAGCGCTGGAGCTGGATGGCCGAGCCCTTCGGCACCACCGCGCCGCCGACCAACCCAGCGGGATTGGGAGACTTCACCTTCAATCTGCGCTTCCCGGGGCAGTATGCAGATGAGGAATCGGGGCTGTTCTACAACTGGAACCGCTACTACCGCAGGGAGGGCGGGGACTACACGCAGAGTGATCCGATCGGGCTGGCGGGCAGGAGCTTGTCGACGTACACGTACGCTGGCGGAAACCCGCTGACGCAGGTCGATCCCGACGGACGCCTCTTTTTCGTCGTGTTGCTAGGCCCGAGTCTCGGTGCGGGCTTGGCAGACTTGGCACTCATCGGTGGGACTTGGTGGGCAATACAGCCGAAGATCGGACCCAGTTGGCCCACACAACCTGAAGGCGGTGATTCACCACGCGACAAGTACGAAAGGGACGGCGCCGCATGTTTCGAGAATTGCAAGCATCTGCTGGACACTTGCCCCAAAGACCTCCAGTCATCGGACTATCGC
>NZ_JBFUFP010001098.1:0-1743 GCF_056403375.1 Rhizobacter sp. P2_H2 | reverse complement strand
TCGCCCACTGCATGCTCGACGTGGAACGCCGCGAATTGTGGGTCGATGGGCGGCGCCAGACGCTCGAGCCAAAGCCATTCGACGTGCTCTTGCATCTGTACCGCAATCGTCACCGCCTTGTGACGAAGGACGAACTCCTCGACACCGTGTGGCGCCAGGCAGCCGAGTCGCCGGAAGTGGTCGCCCAAGCAATCGCCAAGATTCGCCAGGCGATGCGGCGCAGCAAGACTCACGCGGTGCAGGTCAAAACCGTCTACGGCAAAGGCTACGGGCTGCTGGCCGATGCGCCCGCAGAGCCCGACGAAGACACCGCAGCGACGCTCCTGTCGGACCTGCAGGCGATCCCGGAGCGTCCGCTGGCTGTCGTGCCGCTACCGAGCGGAAACCCGGGCGTCGGCGTCGCGGATCGAGATCTCGGGTATCCCCTGGAAGTTCTCGGCTACACCTTCGCTGTTCACTCGATGCTGAAGCGCATGTCCGCCGCTGAGGTGCAGGCCGGCATCGATGCCACCCAGGCCCCGACGCCAGCAGCAATTGCGGCCGCGATTGGCATCCGCAGCCCCGGCGCGCACGTCCTGTTCGCCCGGCTGGCGCGCCGCGACGAAACGTTGACGCTGGAGTACGTGTTGATGTCACCTGCGTCTCGGACCGAGGGGAGCATGCACGACCGGTCGCCGGCGGCACTCGGCCGGCGGCTGGCCGCACGGCTGCTTCGGCTGCATGCCGGCATCGCAGAGGGGCACGCCCAGGCCGTGGACGAGAGTGCGTGGATGACGCAGATGCTCGACCTCGCGTCGCGCGCCGCCGAAGAACATCGCCGGAGCGAAGCGCTGCATGTCCTCGACGTAGTTCTCGATCAGGATCCCGACCACGATTTGGCGGCGGACCTCAAGGCGCGCATCGACGCCGGTGGCGGCGCGCGGGACAGCGCGTTCTGCACCAGCAAAACCACGCCTTGATCGCGCCCGGCGCGCTCGCACATCGCTCCTGTTGACCGCTTGGCGAAACGCTCGCTGCCTTGGACAAGGCGGTCGCCGAGACCCATTCGCAAACGCTGCCAAGGAGCGTCGTCCCTATGGCGGTTCAGGTCCCGGCAGGTGCGTTTCGGCGACCACGTCTGCCATGGCGACATGGCTGCTTTGGATCGACAGCGCCGCATCGCTGCTCGCACGAGCAGTCGTTTGGTCAGAGGCCTCCCTGCCCTGCAGGGGGCTCAGTTCAATCGGGCGGCCCGGCGACCGCTCTGACACGTAGCGATCACCCGCAGCGAACACCCTGAACCTGAGCATCAGCGCGCCGGACGGCACCCATCTGTGCGGAGCCGAGGTCCAGTTCGATTGGTGACCGTAGCAAGCAATGCCTGCTTCCCCCGCCGCATCACTTGTCAGCACCTGCTGCCCGCCTCAACTCATGGCCGCCCCCCCGCTGGCCGACAATCCGATAGACCGTCGAGCGCGCCAGTCCGAACAGCTGCATCAGCTCTTTGATATTCCGGCCGTTGAACATCTCCCGCACGCGCTCATCGCGCGCCGACTTGTCCGGCGCCGGCACGTAGACATCGTCGCCCCCAAACCTCGTGCGCATGCCCTGGACGATCTCGTGCGCAATCGCACTGGCCCACGGTTCCTGAAACGCCAGGTCATCGCGCAGGATCTCGGTCATGTCGAACACCCACTGCGTGGCGGCGTCGGCTTTGATCTCGTGGGCATCGGGGTGGGGTTGCTGCTGGGGCTGGAAGAGGGG
>NZ_JBFUFP010001097.1:0-1746 GCF_056403375.1 Rhizobacter sp. P2_H2 | reverse complement strand
GAGGGGTAGCGCGCGAGCCAGGCCTCTATGGCCTGCATTGCTCGCCGTGTCCTCGGCCCTGCCTCATCGAACAAAACATCTCCAGCAGAGTTCGCGCTCTTCTTGCGAGAGGCGTGCCATGGATTGCCTGATCGCAAGTGGTTGATTTGATTGGAGCTGGGGTGGCAGCTGGGTCGCAGACGACCCACTGAGGCCGACCCACTGCGGCGAGAGTGACCCGCCCATGTGGCTGAAGCAGGAGATCGCCGCCCCCGCTTCGCGAAGGGTTCTGGGCGCAGCGGACCTCAACAAGGGGGAGGGACGGAAGAGCGAGGACGCTCTTCGCGTGAGCCCGGATGCTCAATCCGGGGTGCGTTGCCGATTCGACCTGTCAGGCGTCGGACGTTGGAAACAGCGGCGCGACGAGCAGGTCGTCCTTGATGCCATGTTTCTTGAGCAGCTTGCCGAGTGAGCGGCGTTCCTTGCCCGCAAGCCGGGCTGCATGCGTGACGTTGCCATCGGTCGCATGCATCAGGCGCCGCAGGTAGTCACGCTCGAAGCGTTGCATCGCACGCTCGCGTGCTTCGTTGAAGGCATGGATGGAGTCGTCGTGCGAGTCCGCCACCTCTATCCGCGCTGCAGGATCGGCACTCGGCTCCAGGTGCAATTCCTCAGCGTCCGACAACAGCAGGGCGCGCTGCACCCGGTTGTCGAGCTCGCGCACGTTGCCGGGCCAGGGATAGGCCTCCAGCCATTTGAGGCTTTGCGCATGCAGCCGACGCAGCGGCTGGCCATACTGGCGCGCATGACGGGCGATGAAGTGGTCGGCGAGGATGCGCGCATCGCCGGCGCGTTCGCGCAAGGGCGGCATCTCGAGCAGCAGCACATTGAGCCGGAACGCCAGGTCGTCACGGAAGGCACCGATGCTCAGCAAGTCGTTCAGTCGCGGGCTCGCCGCCGCGATGATGCGAACGTCGCCCGTGCACTCGCGCGCACCGCCGACCGGGCGGTAGCGATAGTCCTGCAGGAAGCGCAGCAAGGAAACCTGCGCGCGCGGGGGGAGCGAATCCAGCTCGTCGAGAAACAGCGTGCCGCCCTCGGCCGCTGCCACCAATCCGCTGCGCGCCTGCTTGGCATCGGTGAAGGCGCCGCGTTCGCAGCCGAACAGTTCGCTCTCGATCAGCGACTCGGGCAAGGCACCGCAGTTCAAGGGCACGAACGGGCCTTCGCGCCGCGCCGACAGGTAGTGGATGGCGCGTGCCGCCAGCTCCTTGCCGGTCCCTGTTTCGCCCTGGATCAGGACCGGCGTTTCGTAGTGCGCCATGCGTTCCATCAATCCCAATGCGTGAAGGAAGGATGGCGATCGACCAATGAGCTTGGACGGGGTGGGGCTGAGCACGGCGCGGATCCTGATGCGTTCGTTGTCGTCGGCGCTTTGAAGGCCCCAATGATTGGCCACTGCTGGCATTTAGGAATCCCTATGTTGATGGATGAGCTTCGGGGCTCCAAGCCTAAGAACTTATCCGTAAATAGGCAGAATGCCGATCCGATCCGATCCGAGCCGCGGCGAGCACGGCGAAGGACCGAGACCTTGGGCAAGCGCGTCGAATCGTGGGTGGTGACTGACGAGTTCTGGCAGCGGGTCGAACCGCTGATTCCGCTGCGCTCAGCGGCTGACCGAATCTATGTTCGCAAGCCGGGAGCGGGCCGGCCGCCGAAGCCGGCGCGGCTGGTGTTCGAGGCCATCGTCTGCGTGCTGCGCACGGG
>NZ_JBFUFP010001096.1:0-1746 GCF_056403375.1 Rhizobacter sp. P2_H2 | reverse complement strand
GATCGAGCAGCACGATGTGGTAGCGGGCGGGATCGAAGAAGCCGCGGTCCTTCGCCGAAGTGCCGGCCCCGGGGCCGCCGTGCACGAAGATGACCGGGATGCCGGCGGGATTGCCGCTGYGCTCCCAGTAGAGCGAGTGCAGGTTGCCGGCTGGCAGGAACCCTGTTTCCAGGGGCTCGATGGGTGGGTAGTGGGTGCGCAGCGTCATGCGCGCTGACTTTAGGCGAAAACATCAGCGGCAGCGGCAAGGGCAACACGGCCGCAGCGGGTGGAACCGGTCGCCGGCGCGGCAGGGTTTGGCGGGCGGTGCCCCGCAATCGGGGCCGCAGTGCGGCAGCGCCAGCAGGTGATCGGCCCACTCGCCGCGCTCGGTGCGGGCGCGCAGGTGCGGCAGCTGGCCGGGCTCGCGCACGACATCGAGGTAGACCCACTGACGGCGCAGGCGATCGACCACGTAGTAGCGCTCGATGTCGCGGTCCATGCAGCGGATGGCCTGGGCGATGTCGATGCGCCATTTGAGCTGGCTGTGGCCGATGTGGGTGATGAGGTCGTGGTGCGGGGGGCGCGTGGACAGGGTGATGCAGTTGATCTCGTAGCCCTTCATGCCAGGTTTCCCTTCGTCTGCTTCCGATGCGGCTCTGAATGAAGCCCTTGAAGTTCAAAAAACAATCCAAAGACTTCACTTGGAATCCCAAAGTTAACACTTCGAAACCCAAAGATGGTGGAGGACTTGTGCAGACGCCGCAATCCTTCCCGGATGAAAAAGAGTCCCGGCAAGAAGCTGTCGTCCCGCGACGTGTTCGCACGCAACCTGCGCCGGGTGCGGCGCGCGCGGGAGATGTCGCAGGAAGCGCTCGGCCTGGAAGCGGGCATCGCACGCCCCTACGTCAGCAGCGTGGAACTCGGGCGCCGCAACATCTCGATCGACAACATGGGGCGCCTGGCCGATGCGCTGCGCGTGCCGTTGCGCGACCTGGTCGACCCCGACAAGTTCACCGACCTCGACGAGGCCTGAGGGACATCGCGCGAGCGGTGTAAGAAGCCGCGCGCCGGGCGCGACGCATCCGGATCCTCACTCCTTCAGGGAATCCGCATGTTCACTCGTCGCCAGTTCTCCACGCGTGTTGCTGCCACGGTCGGGCTTGCTGCCACGGCGCGCCTTGCTTCGGCCCAACCCGCATCGGCGCCCGCAGCTGCCACCACACCGGGCGTGCGCAACGTCGTGCTCGTGCACGGCGCGTACGCCGACGGGTCGTGCTGGTCCGACGTGATCGCGCTGCTGCAGCGCGCCGGGTTGCGCGCCTCTGCGGTGCAGAACCCGCTCACTTCGCTGGCCGACGACGTGGCGGCCACGCAGCGCATCCTGGCGCTGCAAGACGGGCCGACGCTGCTGGTCGGGCACTCGTGGGCTGGCACGGTGATCAGCGAGGCTGGTGTCGATCCGAAGGTCGCGGGGCTGGTCTACGTGGCCGCGCGTGCGCCTGACGCGGGGGAAGACTACGGCTCGCTGGCCGCCAAGTTTCCGACACCGCCGGCGAGCGCCGGGCTCGTCAAGTCGGGTGGGTTTGCGCAGTTGAGCGAAGAGGCCTTCTTGCGGGACTTTGCGGGTGACGTGCCAGTTGAGAAGGCTCGCGTGCTGTATGCGCTGCAAGGGCGGATTGCGGAGACGCTGTTTGCGTCACGCACCACGGTGGCCGCCTGGCGCAGCAAGCCAAGTTGGTACGCGGTGTCGACGCAGGATCGGAC
>NZ_JBFUFP010001095.1:0-1751 GCF_056403375.1 Rhizobacter sp. P2_H2 | reverse complement strand
GGGCGGCGGCCGGCGCACGCGGCGCCGGCGGCGGCGCCAGCGTCACCCGCAGCGGCCCCCAGGCATCGGCCCGYGGCGCGGCACCGCCGTCCGAGCGTCCCGTCTGCGTGCCGACCCACATCACCGCCAGCACGTGCAGCACGATCGACAGCGTCACGAACTGCGCGAGCGTCGCGCGCTCCTGGTCCGACACGCGCAAGCTGTCGGCCGGGTGAAGCGGGAGGACGGGCAAGGCACTCATCGCCCCCCGAGCATGCCATCATCGTGCGGTGGAAGCCGTCCCCGCCCGATTCGAGCACGCCAGCGACCGTGCGCAGTTCAAGCAGCCCGCGCACCGCGGCGGCATCGAGCTGTACCGGGCGCACATCGTGCGCTACGCATTCGAGCCGCACACGCACGAGGCCTACGGCTTCGGCGTGATCGATGCCGGCGTCGAGCGCTTCCGCTACCGCGGCAGCGAGCACCTGGCACCGCCGCAGTCGCTGGTGCTGATGAACCCCGACGTGCTGCACACCGGCCGCGCCGAGACCGCGCACGGCTGGCGCTACCGCATGGCGTACGTCGATGCCGCGCTGCTGCGCGAGGTGGCCGGCGAGGCCGACTGGTCGTTCGCCGAGCCGGTGCTGCAGCACGCGGCGAGCGCGCAGCGCGCGAGCCGGGCCCTGCAGGCGCTGTGGGCGGCCGATGCCCCACTGGCTTTCGATGGCGCGCTGCTCGACCTGCTGCAGGCGGTGCAGCCGCATGCACGCCGCGGCCCGCCCGAGCGCGCGCTCGAGGGCCACGCGCCGCTGCAACGCGCGATCGACCTGATGCACGACCGCCTGGCCGAGCCGCTGACGCTGGCCGACCTGGCGCAGGCGGCCGGGCTCAGCCCGTTCCATTTCCAGCGCTGCTTCAAGGCGCGGCACCATGCCACGCCGCACCAGATGCTGATGGCGCTGCGGCTGTTCCGCGCGAAGCGGCAACTGGCCGCCGGCCTGGCACCCGCGCTGGTGGCGGCCGACAACGGGCTCACCGACCAGGCCCACCTGACGCGCCGCTTCGCCGGCATGTACGGCGTCACGCCGGCGCGCTACCAGCAGCAGATGCAGCCTCAGCGCCGAGGCTGATCAGCGCCCTTCGAGCGCCGTCTCCTGCCGCACCACACGCGCCAGCGGCAGGCTCACGCGCACCCGGGTTCCACGTCCCACCTCGCTCTCGATGGCCATCGTCGCGCCCATGCGCTGCAGCAGCAGCCGCGTGATCACGAGGCCGAGCCCGCTGCCGGGCACCGGCGTGTTCTCGGCACCCAGCCGGTTGAAGGGCTGGTAGAGCTGCGCGAGCTTGCCGGCCTCGATGCCGACACCGGTGTCGTGCACCGTCACCACGACGCGTGCGCCCTCCTCGGCGCACACCACCCAGGCCCGTCCGCCCGGGCGGTTGTAGCGGACCGCGTTCGACAGCAGCGTCGCGAACACCTGCTCCAGCCGCCGCGGATCGGCGTGCACCGCCAGCGCCTGCGCCCCTTCGATCGCCAGCGTCACGCCCATCGACAACGCCAGCGGTTCCACCTGGCGCAGGCTCGCGCCGAGCGCCGGCGCGAGCGGGACCTCACGGTTCGACAGCGCGAGCGCGCCATCCTCGATGCTCGTCAGGTCCAGCAGGTCGTTGATCAGCTCCAGCAGGTGCTGGCCGCTGTCGAGCACATGCTGCAGCCGCGCCGCCTGCCGGCTCGTCAGCGGCTCGTGGGCATCGGTCTGCAGCAGCTGTGC
>NZ_JBFUFP010001094.1:0-1755 GCF_056403375.1 Rhizobacter sp. P2_H2 | reverse complement strand
ATGGCACCCATCATCAGCGCCCACTTCAGGCGCAGCGGCAGGATGCGGGGCTTCTCCTTCTCGCGCGCTTCATCCTCGATGTCGCGCATCGCCTGGCTGATCGCGGCGGCCAGTTCCTGGCCGGTCTGGAAGCGGCGCTCCGGCTGCTTGGCCAGGCAGCGCTCGACGATGCGGCGCACGCCCTGCGGCAGGTCGGTGCGCAGCTTCTCGATCGGCGTCGGCTCCTCGGTGGCGATCTTCATCGCCAGCGCCACGATGCTGTCGCCCTGGAACGGCGCTGCGCCGCTCAGCATCTGGTACAGGATGATGCCGACCGAGAACAGGTCGGAGCGGCCGTCGACCTTCGAGCCCTTGGTCTGCTCGGGCGACATGTACTGGGGCGTTCCGAGCACGTCGCCGACACGCGTCTGGTGCGTCGACGACGCCCCCGTGGCCACGTGCGCGATGCCGAAGTCGGTGACCTTGACGGTGCTGCTGCCCTTCAGCACCATGATGTTCGACGGCTTGATGTCGCGGTGCACGATGCCCTTGCCGTGCGCATAGTCGAGCGCCTTGGCCAGCTGCAGGCCGATCACCAGCGTGTCGCGGATCGGCATCGGGCCGAGGCGAGACATCAGCTCGTTCATCGGCTCGCCCTCGATCAGCTCCATCGCCATGTACGGCCGGCCCTCGATCTCGCCCACGTCGTGCACGGTGACGATGTTCGGGTGCGACAACATGCCCGCGGCACGCGCTTCGCGCAGGAAGCGGGCGCGGTATTCCTCTTCCTCGCAGTAGGCGGCGTGCAGGAACTTGATCGCGATGGTGCGGTCGATGCCGGGGTCGTGCGCGCGGTAGACGCTCGCCATGCCGCCGCGGCCGATGCGCTCGGTGATCTGGTAGCGGCCGACCTGGCGCGGCGCCGCCGGGCTGGCGGCCGGCGCCGTGCGGCGCGCGGACTCACTTCCCGGCGCAGCGGCCGGCAGCGTGTCGGCCGACGCAACGGCCGCGGCCGCGTTCAGCGGGCTCGTCTTGACGCTGGCGCTGGAATGGGTGATGACGCGGGTGGTCTCGTCGTCTTCGAACGGGCGGTCGGGATAGTCGTCTTCAGGCATGGCACGGCACAGTGCCTGGGGGGACGCAAAGTCTCAATGAACGAAAGTCATCTGGCAATCCTTTTCAGCAATCGTTTCCCAGCCCTTTCACGACAGCCGCATGACTTTCGTTGATTGCCAATCCCGGGCGCCCGGCGGATAAACCGGCTTCAGGCGCGCCGGCTCCGCTCGGCGGGCGTGCCTGCCTCGCTGTCGGAGCCCTCATGATCCTGGTGATACGCGCCCATACCCTGAAGAACGAGACCCTGTCTCAGTCGATCACGGGCCACTTCGATGAACGCGGTGGCACGATCGGCCGTTCCGACACGAACACGCTCGCCCTGCCCGACCCGGAACGCCACATCTCGCGCCTGCAGGCCGAGGTCTGGTTCACCAACGGATCGTTCTCGATCCGCAACGTCGGCAGCGCCAACGCGATCGTCATCAACGGCCGGCCGATCAATGCCGGCGAAGGCACCACCCTCGGCCATGCCGACGAGCTGGTGATCGGCGGCTACGTGATGCGCGCGACGCTGGCCACGCCCGAATCCGCGCCGCGCACCGACGACCGGGTGCCGATCGATTCGCGCACGGTGATCAAGGCCTCGGCGGTCGAGTCGCGCACCAACCCGCGGCTCCAGCTGCACCCGCCAGCCCCCCCGCTGCCGCCCGCCCCGCCGAC
>NZ_JBFUFP010001093.1:0-1757 GCF_056403375.1 Rhizobacter sp. P2_H2 | reverse complement strand
GTCGATGAAGGGCATCGGCTTGCCGCAATCCTTCAGCAGGCCGGCGGCCTTGTCCTCGGGCTCGCCTTCGCAGGGGTAGAGGTCTTCGCGGTAGTTCGGGTTGCGGCTCAGCACGTGCCGGCGGTCCTGCACGTACTCGGTCAGCATGTAGGGGCCGGTGCCGACCGGCCAGCGCGTCAGCGCCAGGCCATTCTTGGCCATGCCGGGCTGGGCGTAGAACTTGTCGGCCTCCCACGGCACCGGCGCGAGGAAGGTCATCGCCATCCAGTACTTCCACTGCGGGTACTTGCCGCGGATGCGGATGCGCAGCGTGTGGTCGTCGAGCGCGCTCGCGCCGGCCAGCGGCCACTTGCGGAAATCGAGGAAGGGCTTGTCGAGCGAGGCCGGGTCGAGCCCCTGGCGCAGCTTGGCGTCCTCGGCCTTGATCTGCGCCCCGTACTCCTTCAGGCCGATCACGTACTCGGAGAAGATGCCGTAGATCGGCGCCTCGATGCGCGGCGTGGCGTGGCGCTTCAGCGCGTAGACGAAGTCGTCGGCGACCAGTTCGCGCGTGCCGGTCTTCGCGAAGTCCCACGGCGAACGCTTGCCTTCGGTGTCGGCCGGCTTCAGGTCGTGGTACAGGTACCMGCCCTGCTCGTTCTTCGCGAAGGCCGGATGCGGTGCGTACAGCACGCCGCGCTTGATCTTCACGTCGTAGACGCTCTCGGCGACCAGTTCGCCGGGTGCGTCGTCGGCCAGCGGCTGGCCGTTCTTGTCGAGGTAGTGCGGGCGCGCGATCTCGGCCGCCGTCTTCGGGATCAGCTCGAACGGGCGCTTCAGGTAGTGGTACGCGTACAGCGGGTCATAGACCTGGTACGTGATCGGCGTCTCGTTGTTCGCGTAGGAGGCGGTCGGGTCGAGGTAGCGCGGCGAGCGCTCCTGGTACGCGGTGAACATCGTGTTCGTCTGCGCGGCACCCTTCGGCTGCGGGCTGTTGTCGCAGCCGGCCAGCACGGCGCAGGTGGTGAGCAGGGCTGCGAGCCCACGGCCCAGCCACGTTCCAGATCCCCGCATCCCGCGCACTCCTTCGACAGCAGACAAACGGCGCGTGCGGGTAAGCACAGGCCGGACAAAAAACAAGAGCCTCACACAACCCGGCTTGTGGCCGTGTCGCCGCGAGGCAGTCAGCAATGATAAAGCCCGGCGAGCAGCCGGTTTGCCAGGGGTTTCCACGGCTTTACCGGCCCCGAGCCAGCAGGGCATTCGGTTGCAAGCAAGAAGTCGACCAGCTACCAGCCAACCAGAACGTTGCGGCCGTCGACGAGCAGGGTGACCTTGCGACCGACCGGCAGTGTCAGCTTGGTCGGCACGTGCCCGAACGGCAAACCGGTCAGGATCTGGACTTTTGTCACGCTTCGCAGGTACTCGACCATGCTCTTCAGCGAGTAGCCGCGGTCGAGCGGCGACTTGCGGAACTCGGTGAATGCACCGAGAAGAATCGCTTTCTGGGTGCCGAGCACGCCGGCCTGGTGCAGTTGCAGCAGGCTGCGCTCGATCCGGTAGGGGTGCTCGTTGACATCCTCGACGAACAGGATCCCGCCCTTGACCTTCGGGAAGTGCGGCGTGCCGAGCAGCGCATTCAGCACGCACAGGTTGCCGCCCCACAGCGTGCCCTTCAGCTCCAGGCCTTCGAAGCCGGCTTCGGTGCGGAAGCCCACGGCCTCGAGTTCGCCGGTCATCGCTTCGGAGAAGCAATCGGGCGTCACCTCGTCGAGCAC
>NZ_JBFUFP010001092.1:0-1763 GCF_056403375.1 Rhizobacter sp. P2_H2 | reverse complement strand
CCTCCCAGATCGCCGCGCGGCCTTCCTCGGCGGCGAGGCCGTTCTCGCCGACGTTGCTGTTGGAGCCGACCGTCACGTAGAGCTTGCTGCCGTCGGCACTCGCGATCAGGTTCTTGGTCCAGTGGTGGTTGAGCGTGCCGCCGGGCAGGTCGACCACCTTGGTGCCGCTGCCCGGCAGGCTCGTCGCGCCGGGCGTGTAGTCGAAGCGGACGACGGCATCGGTGTTGGCCACGTACAAGCTGTTGCCGACCAGCGCCATGCCGAACGGCGACTGCAGGTTCGAGAGCAGCACGCTGCGCGTCTCGGCGATGCCGTCGCCATCGGCATCGCGCAGCAGCGTGATGCGGTTCGCGCTGGGCACGCCGGCACCGGCCTTCTTCATCGTCATCTTCATGAACCAGCCGCGGATGCCCTTGCCGTCGTCGGGCTTCGGGGGCGCGTTGGTTTCGGCGACCAGCACGTCGCCGTTGGGCAGCACGCTGAGCCAGCGCGGGTGCTCGAGGCCGCTCGCGAAGGCCTGCACTTCGGTGCCCGCGACCGCGGTCGGCTTCACGCCGCTCGGCCAGCCGGTGGCCGGCGCGATGTTGACGAGGGGGATCAGGCTCTTGTCCGGCGGCGGCAGCTTCGGGTTCGGGCCGGTGCCGTCGGCGACCTGCAGCGTGGCGGGGCCGCCGCAGGCGACCAGCGCGAGGAGGGTCAGCGAAGCGGTGAAGGTCTTCATGGAGCAGCACTGTCCGACCGATGGCGGAAGAGGCTTGTRGGCAGTCGGAGCAAGGTGGTGTCGGACGGCGCCGCGATGCGCGACGTGTGGGCGTCGTCCGACAGGCATCGACGCCTCCGACTGACGGCGCTCGCACCGTGTTGCGCCTAAGGTTGTGCCGTCTCAGGACAAGGCTGCGGTGGCATCGGTGCCGCTGCAACTCGCTCAACCAGATCGCCMTCGGGCGCATGACAGGAGAGAACCATGAACAAGCACACTCTGACGACGACGGCCGCTGCAGTCCTGCTCGCGGGCGTGGCCCTCACCGGTTGCGGCAAGCGCGAGGCAGCGGAATCGACCGCGGCGAACACGAACGACAGCGTCATCGCGCAGGCCGAGCAGAAGGGCMGCGACATGCAGGCCGATGCATCGCGCGGCATGGACCAGGCCAAGCAGGCCGGCCGTGACCTCGCACAGGACGCCAAGTCGGCGACCGACAAGGCGGGCGACAAGGTCGCCGACGCGGTGATCACGACGACCGTGAACGCCGAGCTGGCGAAGGACTCGAGCCTGAGCGCGCTGAAGATCAACGTCGACACCGACAACGGGCGCGTCGCGCTGCGCGGCACGGCGCCGAGCGAGGCGGCGCGCGAGCGCGCGACTCAGCTGGCGTCGAACGTGAAGGGGGTGGTCAGCGTCGACAACCAGCTGAGCGTGGCGCCGGCGAAGGGCTGATCCCAGGCGGCGACCGGCAGCGTGCCGGTCCCGCGTTTCCTGGATTTTTGTTCAGTGATCGGTGGTCAGTTCACTGTCCTTGGAAGAGTCGGGTGATATCGCCTGACGCGAGGTCTTCCACTGGGTGACGATTCGCTCGATGTTGGCTTGTTGCGTCTCGGGGCCCGATGTGGTCGCTTCTCTCTTCGATCCAGATGCACGTTGTCGTTGTTGGGGCGTGGCGCGATCGGGCGCAAGCAGCAGCGCCGCCCGGCGAGATGCCGGATGGGGTGGGTCGGAGGGCGACATCTTGATCACCATCGGCTCGAATGGCGGCAGGGTGTGCGCG
>NZ_JBFUFP010001091.1:0-1765 GCF_056403375.1 Rhizobacter sp. P2_H2 | reverse complement strand
CTGGTTGACCTTCCACTGGCCGACGCTCTCGCGCTCGGCGACGCGGATGCGGCCCTTGTTCAGGTCGGCGATCACCGATTCGACGGCCTCGCGCACTTCGGGCGAGTTGACGGCATTGATCTGGGCGCGGCCTTCCCAGGCGAGGTCGATGATGCTTTGCAGTTGCTGTTGGCTCATGGGGTTCTCGGGGTCAGACGGACTTGACGAAGGAAACGATGCGTTCTGCGGCGGCMAGGCATTCCTCGACCTCGGCCACCAGGGCCAGGCGGATGCGGCCTGCGCCAGGGTTCACGCCCTGTGCCTCGCGCGCCAGCAGGCTGCCGGGCAGCACCGCGACATTGTATTGAGCCAGCAGGCCGCGGGCGAAGGCCACGTCGTCGCCTCCGGGCACGGCGGCCCACAGGTAGAAGCCGGCATCGGGCAGGCGCACGTCGAGCACCTCGGCGAGCAGCGGCGTGACCTGTGCGAACTTGCGGCGGTATTGGTCGCGGTTGTCGACCACGTGGGCCTCGTCGCGCCAGGCGGCGATGCTGGCCTGCTGCACCATCGGGCTCATCGCGCTGCCGTGGTAGGTGCGGTACAGCAGGAACTGCTTCAGCACGGCGGCGTCGCCGGCCACGAAGCCGGAGCGCATGCCGGGCACGTTGGATCGCTTGGAGAGGCTGGTGAACACGACAAGGTTGCGGAAGTCAGCCCGGCCGAGCTGTTTCGCGGCATCGAGTGCGCCGAGCGGCGGGTCTTCGCGGAAGTAGATCTCGGAGTAGCACTCGTCGGAGGCGATCACGAAGCCGAAGCGCTCGCTGAGCTCGAAGAGGCGCCGCCACTCGTCGAGCGGCATCACCGCGCCGGTCGGGTTGCCCGGCGAGCAGACGTACAGCAGCTGGGTGCGCGCCCAGACCTCGTCGGGCACCTGGGCCCAGTCGGCCGCGAAGTTGCGGGCCGGGTCGCTGTTGGCGAAGAAGGTCTGCGCGCCGGCCAGCAGCGCTGCGCCTTCGTAGATCTGGTAGAACGGATTCGGGCAGACAACGGTGGCACCGAGCCGGGTCGGATCGACGAGGGTCTGGGCCAGTGCGAACAGGGCTTCACGCGAGCCGTTGACCGGCAGCACCTGCGTAGCGGCATCGAGCCTGACGCCGTAGCGGCGCTCGACCCAATCGGCGCAGGCCTGGCGCAGCGCGATGTCGCCGGCGGTGGCGGGGTAGCTGGCGAGGCCGGAGAAACTGGCCGACAGCGCATCGAGGATMAGTTTCGGTGTCGCGTGGCGGGGCTCGCCGATGCCGAGGCTGATGGGCTTGTACGCCGGGTTCGGCGTGATGTCGCGGGTGAGGGCGCGCAGCCGCTCAAAGGGATAGGGGTGGAGCTTGCTGAGCAGCGGATTCATGGCTTGGATTATCGGTGCTGGCAAAGGCGCAGGTGGGGAGGCTGTGGCTCGCCGGCCGGTCCCGATGGGCGCTCCACAGCCTCCCCGCACGCGCCTTTGCCGATACCGCAGCTCTTTGCGTGGGGGAAAAGATTGAAGTGACCGACAAGCATGCGAGTGCACGAACGCTTGTCGGTCACTTCAATCTTTTCCCCCCAACAAGAGCTGGTGGTGTTGAGCGGCGCGGCGGGTGAGGGGATGGGTTGGGGGCGACTTCTGAGGCGACGGAGAAGATCGGCTTTGGGGATGGCGCGCGCCAGCGCGCTTCGTGGACTGACTCATCGGCACTGTTTGACCACAACGAACGAAGTGAGTGGAGGGAGTTTGCCGATGCATCCCCAAAGC
>NZ_JBFUFP010001090.1:0-1766 GCF_056403375.1 Rhizobacter sp. P2_H2 | reverse complement strand
ATTCAGCGCGCATTGTCGCTGGGTCGGCCCCGGACGCTCGTGACGCATCGAAAGATGCCAGGGACGGTTTGACACCTGGGATTGACCCGAATACATTACTGACCGGTCAGTCAGTTGTACCGTAACTGACATCAGCCCCCGTCTCCAGAATTACCGCCCCCGTTCACCGCTTCGAAGAGGATTCCGATGCGATCCACGCTGTTCATTGCCTTGGCCGGTGTGGCCGTCCTGGCTGCCTGTTCCAAGACCGAGCCTGCCGCCGAGCCGGTGCGGGCGGTCCGCACGCTGACCGTCGCCAACGGGGCCGCGGGCGGCACCCGCGAGTACGCGGCCGAGATCAGGGCGCGCACCGAATCGAAGCTCGGCTTCCGGGTCGGCGGCAAGATCACGCGCCGCACGGCGAACGTGGGCGACACCGTGAAGGCCGGCCAGGTGCTCGCGCAGCTCGATCCGCAGGATCTGAAGCTGGCGCAGGAGTCGGCCCGCGCGGCGCTTGCCGCGGCGCAGACCAACCTCGAGCTCGCGAATGCCGACTACAAGCGCTACAAGGACCTGCGCGACCAGGGCTTCATCAGCTCGGCCGAGCTGGAGCGCCGCGACACCGCGCTGAAGTCCGCCCAGGCGCAATTCGACCAGGCGCGCGCGCAGGCCGGCGTGCAGGGCAACCAGGCCGCCTATGCGGCGCTGGTGGCCGATTCCAATGGCGTGATCACCGGCGTCGATGCCGAGCCGGGCATGGTGGTGGCCGCCGGCACCTCGGTCGTGCGCCTCGCGCAGGACGGCCCGCGCGATGTGGTGTTCTCGGTGCCTGAAGACCATGTGAGCGACCTGCGGGCGCTCGCCCGCAAGCCCGGTGCGCTGAAGGTGAGGCTATGGGGTAGCAATGACGCGGTGTCCGCGTCGATCCGCGAGGTGGCCGCGGCTGCCGATGCCGCGACCCGCACGTTCCAGATCAAGGCCGACATCGGCGAGCTGCCGGCCCGCCTCGGCCAGACCGCCACCGTGCTGATCGAGTTGCCGCAGCAGTCGAACGTGGTGCGCCTGCCGCTGTCGGCGGTCACCGAGCTGCAGGGCCGCACGTCGGTATGGCTGGTCGACAAGAACGCCCAGGGCGTGCTCAGCGTCAAGGCGCAGCCGATCCAGGTGGCCGGTGCCGACGGCAACACCGTGGTGGTGGCCGCCGGCCTCGCGCCCGGGCAGGTGGTGGTGACGGCCGGCGTGCACGTGCTGTCGCCCGGGCAGCAGGTGAAGATGTACGTCGAGCCGACCGCGCAGAACGGCAACCCGGCTGCGATGGCGCCTGCCGCCAGCGCGGCATCCCGCTAAGCCCAGCGCCCGAGGCACCGCATGAGCAGCCCCCAAGACACACACGACGACGCGCCGACCTCGCGTTTCAACATCTCCCGCTGGGCCCTCGAACACCAGCCGCTGACGCGCTACCTGATGGTGGTGCTGATGGTGCTGGGCTTCGTCGCCTACTTCCAGCTGGGCCAGGACGAAGACCCGCCGTTCACCTTCCGCGCGATGGTGGTGCAGGCCTTCTGGCCGGGCGCCACCGCGCAGCAGATGGCCGAGCAGGTCACCGACAAGATCGAGAAGACGCTGCAGGAAGCGCCGTACGCCGACAAGATCCGCAGCTACACCAAGCCGGGCGAGTCGCTGACCATCTTCCAGATCAAGGACAGCTCGCCGCCGAAGGAAGTCAACAACGTCTGGTACCAGACGCGCAAGAAGATCGGCGACATGCGCTCGACGCTGCCGTCGGG
>NZ_JBFUFP010001089.1:0-1768 GCF_056403375.1 Rhizobacter sp. P2_H2 | reverse complement strand
CTTCCTGAGCGACCTGGGCGTCGACGGCGAGGCCGGCAACAACGGCTCGGTGGTGTTCCAGGTCTGGCTGGACGGCGTGCTGGCCTACGACAGCGGCGTCACGCGCGGTGGCGAGATCCGCAAGAAGGCGCTGGTCAGCGTGGCCGGCAAGAACACGCTGCGGCTGGTGGTCACCGATGGGGGCGACGGCGTCGGCAACGACCACGCGGACTGGGGCGGCGCGCGCGTGACGGGCTGCGGCACGACGCCGCCGGTCGCGACGATCGGCAACCTGGCGGTGTCCGATGGCGCCAACTCGGCGGCCTGGTCGGTGCAGTCCAACCTGCAGGTCGGCAACACCGTCTATGGCGACCGCACGTTCACCGTGGCCAGCCTGCCGGTCGCGGTGGCCGGCGGCCGCTGGGTGCGCACCGCCAACGCGTCGAAGTCGTACACCGGCACGCCGCTCGCGAGCTTTTCGCTGAGCGCGGCGGCCGATGTCTACCTGGCGTTCGACAACCGCGGCGCGTTGCCGTCGTGGGTCGACAGCAGCTGGGTCGACACCGGGACCGACCTGACGACCTCGGAGGGCGGCACGACCCGCGCGTTCAGCATCTTCAGGAAGCGCCTCAACGCCGGCACGGTGACGCTGGGGCCGCTGAACAACGCGGGCATCAGCATGTACCTGGTGATCGTGAAGTAGCGTCAGCCGCGGGGGTGGTGGGCGGCGTGAAGGGCCTTCAACCGCTCCCGCGCGACGTGCGTGTAGATGGTGGTGGTGGAGATGTCCGCATGCCCCAGCAGCATCTGCACCGCGCGCAGGTCGGCGCCGTGGTTCAGCAGGTGGGTCGCGAACGCGTGGCGCAGCGTGTGCGGCGACAGCGGTGGATGGATGCCGGCCTGCAGTGCGTACTTCTTGACGAGCTGCCAGAACATCTGCCGTGTCATCGGCCCGCCGCGGCCGGTGACGAACAGGGCGTCGCTCGCCTGGCCCTTCAGGATGTCGGCGCGCGCCTCGTCGAGGTAGCGCCGCAGCCACGCATGCGCCTCGTCGCCGAACGGCACGATGCGCTCTTTCGAGCCCTTGCCGGTGACGCGCAGCGCGCCATCCGAGAGCCCGAGGTGCACGGCTTTCAGCGTGACCAGTTCACTCACGCGCAGCCCGCTCGCATACATCAGTTCGAGCATCGTGCGGTCGCGCAGGCCGAGCGGCGTGTCGACATCGGGCGCCTTCAGCAGCGCCTCGACCTGGGCTTCGCTCAGCGTCTTCGGCACGCGCAGCGGCTGGCGCGCGGCCAGCAGCTTCAGCGTCGGGTCGGCGACGACCAGGTGCTCGCGCAGCGCCCAGCGGAAGTAGCGCCTGAAGACCGCCAGGCGCCGGTTCGCGCTGGTGGCCTTGCCGGCGACCTGCGTCACCGCGTAGGCGCGCAGGTCGGTCTCGGTGCTGGCGTTCAGCGCCTTCTTCGGCTCTTTCGCGAGCCACTGCGCGTACAGCGCCAGGTCGCGACGGTAGGCCGCCAGCGAGTTGGCCGCGAGGCCGTCCTCGATCCACAGCGCGTCGATGAAGCGGTCGATCGCGCCGTGGCTTTCCGTCAGTTCAGGCGAGGCGTTCAATCAATCCAGCTTGAGTTTCTGCTGCGCGACGACCTTCTTGTACACCTCGTACTCGGCCGCGATCTGGGCCGCGAACTGCTCCGGCGTGTTCGCCACCAGCAGCGAGCCGGTCTCCTCGATGCGCTTCTTCACCGCCGGGTCTTCCAGCGTCTTCTTCACCGCAGCGCTCACCTTG
>NZ_JBFUFP010001088.1:0-1769 GCF_056403375.1 Rhizobacter sp. P2_H2 | reverse complement strand
GGTCGATGCCGTCGTTGCCGCGCTGGCCGCCAGCCTCGGCGTCGTCCGAATAGGCGAGCAGCGGATCGGTGCTGCGCCCCGCGATGCGCGCCAGCTCGGCCGCCTCGTCGGCCGGCGCCACCGGCTTGTACGCGTACTCGATCGCCCAGTAGTCGTAGGGCCCGAGCGTCGTGTTGTTCAGGCTCGCCTGCTTCTCGCCGGCCAGCGCCAGGTTGTAGGCGTTGTAGTCCATCACCGAGCCGGAGATGCCCTTGCTCTCGGTGAAGCCCTTGTCCTGCAGCTGCGAGCGGCTCACCACCGTCGACGCCTTGAAGTTGTGCTTCAGCCCGAGCGTGTGGCCGACCTCGTGCATCACGACATCCTTGATGCGCGACTGCACGAAGGCATCCGCCTCCGGACCGTCGGGCGCGATCTCGCCGCGCGCTTCGAGCAGGTCCATCGCGAAGTCCATCTCGGCAGCGGCCTCCTGCGCGTAGTTGCAGTAATCGGCACCACCGAACTTGCTCCACGCGGCGAAGGCGGGCGAGGGGAAGGACGCAGCCGAGGCCTGGGCACGGCCCACGTCCTCGACCAGGAAGCGCCGCGCGCCGCGCCCGAACACGTCGCTCATGCCGATGTCGGCATCGATGATCTCGCCGGTGCGCGGATCGGAATGGCTCGGGCCGATCGMGAAGCCGACGTCGGCGCCGGTGAACCAGCGGATCGACGCATGGCGCGCGTCCATGTTGTCCCAGTCGGCATCGTCGGGCTGCTGCTTCGCGACGATCGCGTTCTTGAAGCCGATGCGCTCGAAGGCCTTGTTCCATTCCAGCACGCCGGCCTCGACCGCCCCGCGGTACTGCACCGGGATGTTCTTGTCGAGCCAGTAGACGATCGGCTGCTTCGGTTCGGACAGCTCGGCCTGCGGGTCCTTCTTCTCGAGGCGCCAGCGCGTCACGTAGTGCAGCCGCGGGTTGGCCTTGGTGTCGGTGGTCAGGTCGGTGACGACGTCGAAGAAGTGACCAAGGCGCGGGTCGGTCTTGCGCGGCGCCATCGGCTCGCCGAGCTTCGCGAAGTTGTACACGTAGCCGATGAACATGCTGCGCGGATCCGGCGTCGTCTGCGGCGGTGCCGGCGTCGGCACCGGGCTCGGCGTGAGCGGCGGCGCGGGCAGCCGCGAGGTCGCGAAGTGCATGCGCGCGTTCAGCGTCGTCAGGTCGTCGGTGACGCGGATCTTCTCGAAGTACGAGTTGCCGCGGTCCAGCGCGAACGGCAGGCGGAACGCGGTCTCGATCGCGGTGGAATAGCCGGGCATGTCCGACAGCAGGAAGTTCGCGTCGACCAGCACCGACTTGCGCTGCGGGTGCGGCGCGCTGACGATGGCGGCCGCGCCCAGCAGGCTGTTCGAGAACGCCTGCTCGACGCTCGCCTGCATCGCCGGCGTGGTGCCGACGTAGTTGGTGTTCAGCGCCACCAGCTGGATCAGGTTGCTGCCGATCTTGCGGAAACTGGCCAGCCACTGCGGGCCCATCTGGCTGGCGTACAGGCCGCGCTCGCCGATCGAGTTCGAGATGTTGATCGACAGCATGAACGGCTGGTCCAGCCGCTCGACCGGGATCTCGAGCCAGGTCTTCTCGTCCTTGCGCCACACCGGCACGAAGCCGTCCTGGCGGGTCGCGCCCTTGATGATCTCGTCGAAGGGCTTCGGGGCGGCGGGGTCGAGCCGCACCACGGTGGCGCCGGGCGCCGAGGCCGCCGAGGCGGCGGCTGCCGCGGCCGCCGCGCTGACC
>NZ_JBFUFP010001087.1:0-1772 GCF_056403375.1 Rhizobacter sp. P2_H2 | reverse complement strand
TTGCAAGTCATTGGCCGAGGTGGTGGTGCGCACCGGCCGCATCGAGGTGATCGCGCAGGACAAGGCCTGGGATTTCGAGGCGCCGCGCTACAGCCCCGATGGCAAGCGCATCGCGTTCCTCGCGAGCCACCAGGGCAAGCGCCACACGATGCCCAACCATGCGGCGGTGCTGCAGCGCGGCATCGACGCGCCGGTCAAGCAGCAGGTGCTGAGCGCCGCCTGGGACCACGCGGTGAACGGGCCGATCCGCTGGTCGGCCGATGGCGAGGCGCTCTACTTCACGGCCGAGGACGAGGGCCGCTGCCACCTGTGGCGTTTCGACATCGCGGCGCGCGAGGCGGCCGTGGTGGCGCGGGGCGGCTGGGTGCAGGGCTTCGACGTGGCGGGCGAGGTGGTCGTGACGGCGGCCGATGCGATGGATCATCCGGCGCGGGTGCATGCGCATCGCGCGGGCGATGAGGCGCCGCAGCGGCTGGAGCGCTTCAACGACGATCTGTTGAAGCCCGTGAAGCTGGGCAGGTACGAGGACGTGCGGTTCAAGGGTGCGCTGGGCGACGAGATCCAGGCCTGGGTGGTGTACCCGCCGGGGTTCGACCCGAAGAAGAAGTACCCGTTGCTGCACAGCATCCATGGCGGTCCGCACGCGGCGGCCGGCGACACCTTCCACTACCGCTGGAACACGCATGTGTTCGCGGCGCAGGGCTATGTGGTGGTGTGCGTGAATTACCACGGCTCGAGCGGTTTCGGCTACGGCTTCCTCGACAGCATCACGCACCGCTGGGGCGAACTGGAGCTGCAGGACGTGGAGGCGACGACCGACCTGATGCTGAAGAAGCCGTACATCGACCGCGGCCGCGTGTTCGCGACGGGCGGCAGCTATGGCGGCTACATGGTGGCGTGGATGAACGGGCACGTGAAGCCGGGCCGCTACCAGGCGTATGTGTGCCATGCGGGCTGCTTCGACTGGACGGCGATGTTCAGCGACGACGCCTACACCTGGCACGCGAAGGAGCTGGGGGCCTGGTACTGGGACGACCAGGCGAAGGTCAACTCGCAGAGCCCGCACGCCTTCGCGAAGAACATGAAGACGCCGACGCTGGTGATCCACGGGGCACTCGACTTCCGGGTGCCGGACCAGCAGGGGCTGGCCTACTACAACACGCTGAAGGCGCGTGGGGTGGATTCACGGCTCGTGTGGTTCCCGGACGAGAACCACTGGATCCTGAAGCCGCGGAACAGCAAGCTCTGGTATTCGGAGTTCTTCGGCTGGCTCTCTTCGCACGACAAGAAGTAGCTTCTCTGTTGTGCTGCGCGCGCGTGGTGCGGCTGGGGGTGGGCTGCGGGAGCTCATGCCCCTGCCGCGCCGCGACGCGCGCGCACAGAAACACCCCTCCACGGTCACTTCAAGAGATTCGAAATGTCCCAGGTGACAGCAAACCGGGGATCCTCCCAGCCCGGCACTCCAGGCCGCTGCGCCGTCCCGAGATCGAACGACAGCCGCCGCGGCACGAGCCACCACCGCGCCCCCACCCGGTTGACCTCGGTCTCGCTCGCCGACAGCCCGCTCCCCGCCCACTCGGCATAGAGCGTCCCGCTGCGCAGCGGCTGCCACACGCTCGACAAGGTCGCCCGGTTGCGCGGCACCCCCGCCACGTCGCGTCCCAGGTTCATCTGCAGCGCCCAGCTGCTGGCCAGCCGCAGCTGGGCTCCGGCCGCCACGGTGGCCTGCTCGGTTCGCAGCCCCGGCTCGGTCTCGGTGCGTAACCCCGCCC
>NZ_JBFUFP010001086.1:0-1773 GCF_056403375.1 Rhizobacter sp. P2_H2 | reverse complement strand
CCGGGCGCTTGTCGAATGCCCACTGCAAAGGAGATTTCGATGTATGACCAAGCCAAGCTTTCCGAGTTGATCCAGTTCGCACGAGTCGATGCGGGATCCACCGTCATCGACGTCTACCCAGGGGATGGCGACTGGACCCGTCTCTTCTCCGACATCGTGGGACCCGCAGGACGGGTCTTCAGCTTTGTGCCGGCCGAAGTCGCCCACTTCAAGAACGATCCGGTCGGCCGGATGCGAACGCTTGCGACGGAGCCGGGCCGAGAGAACGTGGAAGCCGTTTCGGCGGACCTCGTGGCGATGTCGGAGGTCACGCAACAAGCGGATGTTCTTTGGATGCATCTGTTCTATCACGATCTCCACACCGCGCTGATGCAGGCCAAGGGCGCGACGGCGGCCCACTTCAATCGAGCTGTCCACGAGCGACTGAAGCCCGGCGGGTACTACGTCATCGTGGACCACGCCGCCGCCGCCGGGCTGGGCACGAGCGACGCGCAGTCGCTGCACCGGATCGAGCCTGCGGCCGTTCGCGAGGAGGTGGAGGAGGCCGGCTTCGTACTGGACGCGCAAAGCCTCCATGCTCGCCAGAAGTGACGATCCGCACTCGATCAAGGTGTTCGATCCTTCGATCAAGGGCGAGACGGATCGTTTCGCCTATCGGTTCGTGAAGCGCTGACACGAGAAACGGATCGTGGCCTCCCCACGATTGAAGCCAGAGTGTCCGGCGGCAAGGATGGTGTCGATCAAGTAGCCGGCAGGCTGCGCCGCCGAGTACGCCGCCTGGCTGCGGGAACTGCTGAAGTGATCCGCATCGATGCAGTGTGGCTGAGGCGCTCCTGTTCTTTGAGTTCGTCAGTCGCTTTGCGGAGCCTGATCAGTTATCGATGGCTGACCAAGCCGAAGCCAGGGCTCTTTGGAACCTTTGCAGCCTGCTCGAAAAGCAGCTGTCCGAGCCCTTCTCCGCAGAGTATTCGGATCTGCCTGCGCAGGCGCGAGATCGTCATCCGTGATGAAGACACGGAGGCGACTGGCTCTTGACGGCCACTTGCGGACGGTCGCGACTGACGGCTTTCATGCGGTGCAGTCACCTCTCTCCTCATTCCACCGCGGGCACTCATGACCGCGCACCAGCGAGGCAGAATGAGTGATGCACTTCAGCAAAGTCGGCCCCTTCTTGTCGGCCAGTCGGATCACAGGCCCGAAGCACAACATCCTGCAGCTTGAGATCGGCAGCGGCGATGGCATGCGCACTGCAGTTGAAAGGCTTGGCGATGCTGGCGCAACTTCGCTGTCGGAAGACGGCGTGGTGTCCGCGGTGATGGAAGGACTGGCCGCTGCGAACGAGCGCTTTCAACAAAATTGGACGATCATGCGCCTGCGCTACGCTCCGGCAGACAGTGGACCGGAAGCGACCTACTCGCACCTGGCGTTTTCTATCCTCGCCAATCTTGCAGCGGGCAGGTATGAAGGAGTTGCATCCGCGTCATCGAGCCGCAGCGGGTCAACAACATAACTCGAAAGGCTGTAGCCGGCCATGAGCTGCCGGTCAATGATGACCGTTCTTGCTTGGACTATCGTTGGATGACATGAAAGTTCATCGAATACTCGGTCGGATATTCCTGCTGCTATGGGTGGCGGCCTGCCTTGCGGTGTTGGTCTTCTCATTCGCGCAGCGCGACGTCCACGACATGCCGGTTGCCGCGTTCTGGCTCATGGTCTTCCTGTCGTTTCCTTCTGGGCTTTTCGCTGTTGGGTTCTCTGGCTATGCCACCAGCG
>NZ_JBFUFP010001085.1:0-1774 GCF_056403375.1 Rhizobacter sp. P2_H2 | reverse complement strand
CTTCAAGCTCGGCAGTGCGGGAAAAGGGCTCTACCCCTTCCCCGGATCGATGATCACGGCGGTGTCCCAGGCGGAGAGCTCAGTCTCTGGTGGCAAATGGGTCACGCTTGATGTCGATGGTGATGGCATCACCGATCTCGTTCATTTGACGGAGATCAGCGGCGTCTACCGCATCTGGAAGTCGAACGGTGATGGCACCTTCAGCATTCGCGAGTTGACTGCGTCCGGAGACACCAGTCTTTCAACCGGCTCGTGGCAAGTGCTGGACGTCAATGGCGACGGATTGGCCGATCTCGTGCATATCACGGCGACCTCCGGACTAGTGCAGGTGTGGAAGTCCAATGGCGATGGGACGTTTGCCATCACTCCCTTCTCGAGTGCCAGCAAGGACGATGACCTCTCTCATGGAGGGTGGTTGATTCTGGATGTCAACGGCGACGGGCTGGCAGACCTCGTGCATCTGGTCGGTGCTGTTCAAAACACGATCTGGCAAGAGACCGAGGACATGCGAGTCTGGAAATCGAACGGTGATGGAAGCTTCACCATCTCCAGGTTTCTGGGCACCGGTGGAACGGCGCTTTGGATCGAGGAGGGCCCGCTCGCCGCCGCGTTGTTTCGCAGCAAATGGCAAGTATTGGATGTTAATGGTGATGGCCTGGCTGACATGGCCCAGCTCTATCTGGATCGAGACAACTTCAGCGTCTGGCTCATCGTTCGCAAGTCAAAAGGCGATGGAACCTTTGACATTTCAAAGGTCCAGGTTCTCGGGCCGACCGGGTCCTGGGGCGTGGCCGACGGCAGTATCAGTCGCGTCTATACCTGGGTGCCAATCGATGTCAATCAGGATGGGCTGACCGATCTGGTCCTGCAGGTGACATTCAGGGACCACCGAAACGGGCAGCTCATCAGTGAGGCGGGCCGCAATCAATCGATCACCCTGCTGTCGAAGGGTGATGGAAATTTCGAATGGAAAGCGCTGCCTTCGACACCAGACCGACCGTTGGTCGACGGCACATGGCAGGTCGTTGACACGGACGGTGATGGCTTGGCTGATCTGATACACACGCCTTCCAACCTTGCGGGTGTCGGGGCGTACACCGTGTGGCGTTCGAATGGTGATGGCTCGTTTGCCGTCAGTTCCTCTCCCGTCAATGGGGACCCCTGTTCGTCCGCATGCACGGACATGTACGCCGGTGACTTCACGGCGAGCGGTGCGGCCGGATTCGTCCGCGTCGACGGTCAGACCGTGAAATCGGCATGGCTGCTTGGCCGCCCTCCATCGAACCTCATGATCGGGGTCTCCAATGGCGCGGGAAGCATCCTCTCCTGGGAAATCGATGCTTTGCCGATCATGCTGATTCGGCAGAGCTATGCAAAAGATGTCGCCAGCGACAGTTCCGTCTGGACGATCGCATCTGCCATTCCTGTCGTGACGGAGGTTCGGAAGCAGGCAGTGAGCTGGGTGAGCAGTAGTTCAACGATCAGCCGCTTGAACCGAGTCACCTCCTTCTCCTATGGCTCGGCACGGGTCGAGCGCAACGGCCGAGGGTTCGTCGGATTTCGTTGGCAGCAGACAGCCGATTCGATCACCGGCTTGCGCACACGCACGACATTCCGACAGGATTTCCCGTACATCGGCTTGGTGGAGAGTCGGAGCACGGGCAGCGGTGGATCGTGGGACAACCTGAGTACCACCACAAACTCGTATTCAGCGATGGTCGCCGGCTTGCCCGACACGGCCGCATCCAGTCCTTACGGATGCAGGCTGTCGATC
>NZ_JBFUFP010001084.1:0-1774 GCF_056403375.1 Rhizobacter sp. P2_H2 | reverse complement strand
GTGCCGAGTCGTACGACGCCGACGCGGTCGACACCGCCTTGCGCGAGGCGACCGAAGAAATCGGCCTCGCGCGCGACTACGTCGACGTGCTCGGCAGCCTCCCCACCTACACCACCGGCACCRGCTTCATCGTGACGCCGGTGGTCGCGCTGCTGCGCCCGGGCTTCGCGATCCAGGCCGATCCGTTCGAGGTCGCCGAGGTGTTCGAGGTGCCGCTCGCCTTCCTGATGAGCCCGGCCAACCACCGCCGGCACAGCGTCGAGGTGGGCGGCGTGCGGCGCGAGTTCCTGTCGATGCCGTGGACCGGCGTCGGCGCCGACGGCCGTCCGCGCCAGTACTTCATCTGGGGGGCCACCGCCGCGATGCTGCGCAACCTGTATCGCTTCCTCGCCGCGTAGCCGTCGCCGGACGGGGCCTCGCCGCTATCATCGCGGGCCATGAGTTTCTTCGCCGTCCTGTTCGCGCTGCTGATCGAGCAACTGAAGCCGCTGCCGCGCCGCAACTTCGTGCACGACGGCCTGACCGGCTGGATGCGCTGGACCGGCCGCAACTTCGATGCGGGCCAGGACCACCACGCCTGGGTCGTCTGGTGCGTGACGACGCTGGTCCCGGCGCTGCTGGCCTGGGCCGTCTTCGCGGTCGTCGTGCGCTTCAGCCTGGTCGCGGCACTCGCCTGGAACGTCGTCGTGCTGTACCTGACGATGGGCTTCCGGCAGTTCAGCCACTACTTCACCGACATCCGCGACGCACTCGAGCGCGGCGACGAACTCACCGCACGCCGGCTGCTGGCCGAATGGCGCCACCTCGACGCCAGCGAGTTGCCGCGCGCCGAGCTGCTGCGCCACGTGATCGAGCATTCGCTGCTGGCCGCGCACCGCCATGTGTTCGGCGTCTTCTTCTGGTTTGTCGTGCTGTCGACGCTCGGCCTCGGGCCGGCCGGCGCGGTGTTCTACCGCATGGCCGAATTCGCGAGCCGCTACTGGGCCTTCAAGAGCCGCACCGTCGGTGCGCCGGTCAACGAGCGGCTGCTCGCGCTGTCGCAACGCCTGTTCGGGCTGATCGACCACCTGCCGGCACGGCTGACGGCCTTCGGCTTCGCGGTGGTCGGCAATTTCGAGGAGGCGGTCTCGTGCTGGCGCCGCGATGCCGGGCTGTGGAAGCACGCGAACGAGGGCATCATCCTGTCGGCCGCGGCCGGTGCGGTGGGCGTGCAGCTCGGCGGCAGCGCGGCGCCGGGCGTTACGCCCGACCGCTCGAAGACCTTCGACAGCGGAGCGCCGGACGAACTCTCGAACGCCGAAGGCTCGACGCCCGGGGCGCCGCCGCAGACCGGCCACCTGCGCAGCATCGTCGGGCTGGTCTGGCGCTCGGTGGTGCTGTGGATGCTGCTGCTCGCGCTGCTCTCGTTGGCCAACCTGATCGGCTGATCAGAACCGCTGCCGGCCCAGTTCGTCGCGGATCTCGCCGTAGATGCGGTGCCGCGATTCGCTGATCTCGCCGCGCGCCAACGCGGCCAGCACGCCGCAGCCGGGTTCGTGCTGGTGCGTGCAGTTGTAGAACTTGCAGTCGGTGGCGGCCGCGCGGATGTCCGGCATCAGCATCGCGAGCTGCTGCGCCTCGATCTGCCGCAGCCCGAATTCCTGGAAGCCCGGCGAATCGATCAGCCCGGTCGTGCGCTCGGCATCGAGCCAGTACCACTGCGTCGACGTCGTCGTGTGGCGGCCGGAGTTCAGCGCGACCGAGATGTCGCCCACCTGCGCACGCGCGTCCGGTG
>NZ_JBFUFP010001083.1:0-1779 GCF_056403375.1 Rhizobacter sp. P2_H2 | reverse complement strand
CGGCCATGCCTTTCAACTCGGCGAGCGCGCGGCTCGCAGTGATGGCCTTGCGCAACACGGCCGTCGTCTCCAATGCCGTCGCTGGAGGCAGCGGCGGCAGATCGTTGAAGGGCGTGTTGCGATCGAACATGCGTGGCGCTCCTGGAAGAGGCCGCTATTGCACCACTTGCATCACGTCCAGCAACCTGTCCAATCCTCCTGCATTGATCGCCACCATCGCCTGCGCCCGCACCGCCGGCTTCGCGTGGTAGGCCACCGAGAGCCCGGCGACGCCCATCATCGGCAGGTCGTTSGCSCCGTCGCCCATSGCGATCGCCTGCGACGGSTKGATGCCCAGTTGCGCGCAGGTCGCGAGCAGCATGCGCTTCTTCTCGTCGCCGTCGCAGATGTCGCCCCAGGGCTGGTCGACCATGCGGCCGGTGAGTGCGCCATCGGCCACCTCCAGCACGTTCGAGCGCGTGAAGTCGATCTTCAGGCGGTCGCGCACGTGGTCGGTGAAGAACGTGAAGCCGCCCGACACCAGCAGCGTCTTCATGCCCGCCGCCTGGCAGGCCTGCACCAGCGCCGCGGCGCCGGGGTTCAGCTGCAGCCGCTCATCGAGCACCTGCTGCATCGCGCTGACCGGCACGCCCTTCAGCAGCGTGACGCGCCGGCGCAGGCTGTCCTTGTAGTCGGTGATCTCGCCGCGCATCGCGGCCTCGGTGATCGCCGCCACCTCGGCCTTGCGGCCGGCCGCATCGGCGATCTCGTCGACGCATTCGATGTTGATCAGCGTCGAGTCCATGTCGAACGCGATCAGCTTGAAGTCCGCCAGCCGCAGCGGCGGCGTGAAGCGCTGGATGACGAGGCCGGGGGCGAATTCGAGGGTCATGGGATCAGGCAGTCTCTTTGGGTTGGCCGAGGGAGCGCAGCACGTCGCGGATCAGTTGCGCGCGGTCCTTCGGCTCCGGGGTCTGGCGCTCGATTCGCAGCTTGTCGTTGCCGGCCAGCTTGATGTGGCGGTTCTTCTGCACCAGCTCGATGATGCGCATCGCATCCACCGGCGGGTTGGGCCGGAAGCTGATCACCATCAGCCCCGGCGCCGCATCGATCTTCATCACGCCGTAGGGCTTGGCCAGCACGCGCAGCCGGTGCACGTCGAACAGCGTCTGGCCCTGCGGCGGCAGCTTGCCGAAGCGATCGGTGATCTCCTCGAGCATCGTGTCGATCTGCTCCGGCTTCTCGGCGGTGGCCAGGCGCTTGTACAGGCTCAGGCGCGTGTGCACGTCGCCGCAGTAGGCATCGGGCAGCAGGGCCGGCGCGTGCAGGTTGATCTCGGTGGTGGCCGACAGCGGCGACAGCAGGTCGGGCTCGCGCCCGGCCTTCAGCGAACGCACCGCCTCGCCCAGCATCTCGTTGTAGAGCTGGAAGCCGACCTCCATCATGTTGCCGCTCTGGTTGTCGCCCAGCACCTCGCCGGCACCGCGGATCTCCAGGTCGTGCATCGCGAGGTAGAAGCCCGAGCCGAGCTCCTCCATGTTCTGGATCGCCTCCAGCCGCATCGCCGCCTGCTTGGTCAGCCCCTCGACCTCGGGCACCAGCAGGTAGGCATAGGCCTGGTGGTGCGAGCGGCCGACGCGCCCGCGCAGCTGGTGCAGCTGCGCCAGGCCGAACTTGTCGGCGCGGCTGATCACGATGGTGTTCGCGCTCGGCACGTCGATGCCGGTCTCGATGATGGTGGAGCACAGCAGCACGTTGTGGCGCTGCGCGACGAAATCGCGCATCACGTGCTCCAGCTGC
>NZ_JBFUFP010001082.1:0-1779 GCF_056403375.1 Rhizobacter sp. P2_H2 | reverse complement strand
GCATGCCGATGAAACGCTCGAAGCTGCCGATGATGGCGCGGTGCAGCATCACCGGGTGGGCACGGCCGCTGGTGTCGGTCACGTACTCGCCGTTCAGGCGCTCGGCGGTGTTGTAGTCGACCTGCATCGTGCCACACTGCCATTGCCGGCCCAGCGCATCCTTCAGCGTGTACTCGATCTTCGGGCCGTAGAAGGCGCCGTCGCCCGGGGCGATGATGAACTCGCAGCCGGAGCGGCGCAGGCTCTCCATCACCGCGAACTCGGCCTTGTCCCAGAAGGCGTCGGAGCCGACGCGGTGCTCCGGCCGCGTCGCGACCTTGTAGATGATGTCGGTGAAGCCGAAATCCTTGTAGACCTTCTGCAGCAGCTCGGTATAGGCCACGCACTCGTCGAGGATCTGGTCCTCGGTGCAGAAGATGTGGCCATCGTCCTGCGTGAAGCCGCGCACCCGCATGATGCCGTGCAGCGCGCCCGACGGCTCGTTGCGGTGGCACTGGCCGAACTCGCCGTAGCGGATCGGCAGGTCCTTGTAGCTGCGCATCTGCGAGTTGAAGATCAGCACGTGGCCGGGGCAGTTCATCGGCTTCAGCGCGTAGTCGCGCTTTTCCGACTCGGTCACGAACATGTTGTCGCGGTAGTTGCCCCAGTGGCCGGTCTTCTCCCACAGCCCCTGGTCGAGGATCTGCGGGCCCTTCACCTCCTGGTAGCCGTTGTCGCGGTAGACGGCGCGCATGTACTGCTCGACCTGCTGCCACACGGCCCAGCCCCTGGCGTGCCAGAACACCAGCCCGGGCGCGTGCTCGTCGAGGTGGAACAGGTCGAGTTCGCGGCCGATCTTGCGATGGTCGCGCTTCTCGGCCTCCTCGAGCATGTGCAGGTACTGCTGSAGYTCGTCCTTSGTGGCCCAGGCCGTGCCGTARAYGCGCTGCAGCATYTCRTTGCGGTGATCGCCGCGCCAGTAGGCRCCGGCCACCTTCATSAGCTTGAAGTGCTTCAGCCGGCCGGTGCTCGGCACGTGCGGGCCGCGGCACAGGTCTTCGAACTTGCCTTCGCGGTACAGCGAGACGTCTTCGTTGGCCGGGATGCTGGCGATGATCTCGGCCTTGTAGTGCTCGCCCAGGCTCTTGAAGTACGCCACCGCCTCGTCGCGCGGCAGTACGCGGCGCTCGACGCGCTCGTCCTTCTTCGCGAGCTCGCCCATCTTGGCCTCGATAGCCGCCAGGTCGTCGGGCGTGAACGGGCGCTTGTACGAGAAGTCGTAGAAGAAGCCGTTCTCGATCACCGGGCCGATCGTGACCTGCGCCTCGGGGAACAGCTCCTTGACCGCATAGGCCAGCAGGTGGGCCGTCGAGTGGCGGATGACGTCCAGCCCGGCGGGGTCCTTGTCGGTGACGATCGCGAGCGCCGTGTCGGCCTCGATGCGGTAGCTGGTGTCGACGACGCGTGCCGCATCGCCCTGCCCGACGCGCCCGGCGAGCGCCGCCTTCGCGAGACCGGTGCCGATGGAGGCCGCCACCTCGGCCACCGTGACCGGGCCGGGAAATTCGCGTCGGGAACCGTCGGGCAACTGGACTGAAATCATGGGGGAGAGCTCCKGAAAACAAAAAAGCGCGGGGGTGAGCCGCGCTTCGAGAGAGATGACGAGTAAAGACGTGACGAGCCGCGGCCGACTAAACCTTCGTGAAAACCGGCGTAGTTCGCGGTGTCATAACCATGGTGCCTTCCTCGTTCCTTGCTTGCTCTGCTCGTGGGAGCCGGGATTGTAGATCAGCCGGGAAA
>NZ_JBFUFP010001081.1:0-1781 GCF_056403375.1 Rhizobacter sp. P2_H2 | reverse complement strand
CTTGATGCCGACGTAGTTCTCGGGCTTGGTCGCGATGAAGCGCGTCGCGCGCTGCAGGTCGAGGATCTCCTTGCCCTGCGGCGTGGCCGGGTCGAGCGCAAGGAAGGCCTGCTGGATCTTGCTGCGCAGCTCGGCCGGCATGTCGGCATGCACCGTCCAGTTGTAGTCGTAGTAGGCCGGCGTCGTGTAGAACACCTTCACCTGGCTGGTGTCGACCTTCTTGTCGGCGACGAACTTCTCCCACACCGAGATGTTCAGCGCGCCGGCATCGACCTTGCCGCTGGCCACCGCGGCGATCGTCGCGTCGTGCGCGCCCGAGAAGCTGACGCGCTTCAGGTCGGCATCGGGGTTGATCTTCGCGGCCAGCAGGAAGCTGCGCGGCATCAGGTGGCCCGAGGTGCTCGACGCCGAGCCGAAGCTCAGCGTCCTGCCCTTCAGGTCTTCGAGCTTCGCGATGCCGCTCTTCGCATCGGTGATGAAGACCGAGCGGAAGCGCTCGTCCTCCTCGCGCTGCACCAGCGGAATCACCTTGCCGTTCGAGCGCACGCTGGCCTGCACGAAGGTGAAGCCGCCGAACCAGGCCAGGTCGATCTTGCGGTTGACCACCGTCTCGACGGCGGCAGCGTAGTCGGTCACCGGCGTCCACTCGACCTTCAGGCCGAGCTTGCCCTCCAGGTACTTGCCGAGCGGCGCGAACTTGCGCGCCAGCTCGGTCGGCGATTCATCGGGGATCGCGGTGACGCGCAACACGCCGGGCGTGGCGGTCTGCGCCGCAGCGGTGCCGGCGATCAACGCAAGTGACAAGGCGGCGAGCAGGTGTTGGAGCGCGTGTTTCATCGGTGGGTCCCACGGGGTTCAGGAAAGGGAGGCGATGCGCAGCGCGAGTGCCGCGATGCCATCGGGTGACAGGTCGTCGGCCTCGACGCGCTGCGCCTGGCCGATGCGTTCGAGCTGGCGCCCTTGCGAGCGCGCATAGAGCGGATCGTAATGCCGGGCCATCAGCGCCTCGAACAGCGGCGGCAGCTCGCGCTGCCGTGCCCAGGCCTGCCACTGCGCCAGCGTCTCCTTCGGCAGCAGTTCGCGCAGGCCACCCAGCTTGTCGGCCAGGCGCTGCGGGTCGTCGCCGAGCCAGGCGTAGTCGCGCAGCAGGTAGGCAAGCCGCGCCTCGCGCGTCGCCGCGATCTCGACGACCGGGCTCTCGCGCAGGCGCTGCAGCAGCGGTTCGGGCACCGTCAGGCGGCCGATGCGGCGGCTCTCGGCCTCGACCCAGATGCGCCGCTGCGGATCGAGCCCCTCGAGCGCGTGCAGCAGTTGCGTCTCGAAGCCCTTCTGCGACGGCTGCACGGTGCCGGGCAGGTCGCCGAGCACCGAGCCGCGATGGGCCGCCAGCGCCTCCAGGTCGAGCACCTGCTCGCCCTGCTGCGCGAGCGCGTGCAGCACGCGCGTCTTCGCGCTGCCGGTCGGGCCGCACAGCACGCGCAGCGGCAGCGCCGGTGCGCGCGTGGCCAGCTCGCTGATCACGTGCGCGCGCCACGACTTGTAGCCGCCCTTCAGCTGCTGCGCATCCCAGCCGACCAGCCGCAGCCAGTTGACGAAGCTGCCGCTGCGCAGGCCGCCGCGCCAGCAATAGAGCAGCGGACGCCAGTCGCGCGGCTTGTCGCGCATCAGTTCGTCGAGGTGGCGGGCGATGTTGCGCGCCACCATCGCGCCGCCGATCTTGCGGGCCTCGAAGGCGGACACCTGCACGTAGGTGGTACCGACGATGCGGCGCTCGTCGTCGC
>NZ_JBFUFP010001080.1:0-1788 GCF_056403375.1 Rhizobacter sp. P2_H2 | reverse complement strand
ATGCGGTGGCGGTCGCCTGGGTGTTCGGCGACGCCGGCCTGTCGCGCTACCTCGCGCCGGTGCGCGGCGATGCGCGGCTGGCGGCGGCGATGTCGCTGGTGCACCTGCAGGTCGATCCCGCGATGGCGGAGCTCGACGAACCGCAGGTCACGATCACGACCGAAGACGGGCTGGCGGTGTCGCACACGGTGCCGGTCGCGCTCGGCGCGCCGGGCAACCCGCTGCCGGCCGACGCGCTGCGCGCGAAGTTCGATGCGCTGGCGGCCGTCGCGTTGCCGCGCCCCCAGGCCGATGCACTGGCCGATGCAGTGCTGCACCTCGACGAACTCGCCGATGCGCAGGCCCTGCTGCCGCTGCTGGCCGGCCATTCCGCACGACACCCGTTGATCTCATGAACCCCACCGAACCGCTGCCGCCCGCGCCCGAGGGCATCGACGCCGCCGAATGGGCCATCCGCTGCGAACTCGCGGCGCTGTACCGCCTGGTCGCGCATTTCCGGATGACGGACCTGATCGACACGCACATCAGCGCACGCGTGCCGGGCGCGCAGCCGCACTTCCTGATCAACCGCTACGGGCTGCTGTTCGACGAGATGCGGGCTTCGGACCTGGTGAAGGTCGACCTCGACGGCCGGGTGGTCGATGCCCGCGCGGCCGGCCGCCAGGACGAGGCCCGCTTTCGCGTCAACCGCGCCGGCTTCACGATCCATTCGGCGGTGCACGGCGCGCGCGCCGACCTGCATTGCGTGATCCACACGCACACCACCGCCGGCGGCGCGGTGTCGGCGCAGCAGGGCGGGCTGCTGCCGATCAGCCAGCATGCGCTGCGCTTCCACGGCCGGCTGGCGTACCACGACTACGAAGGCRTCGCGCTCGGGCTCGACGAGCGCGCGCGGCTGGTCGCCGACCTCGGCCTGCACAACGCGATGCTGCTGCGCAACCACGGCGTGCTGGTCGGCGGCCGCACGGTGGCGCATGCGTTCCAGGAGCTGTGGTTCCTGGAGCGGGCCTGCCAGATCCAGGTCGCGGCGCTGTCAGGCGGGGTGCCGCTGCGCGTGCCGCCGGCCGCGGTGCAGGCCTTGACGGCGGCGCAGTTCGAGGATGACGACGCCAGCGGGATCGTCCAGCTCACGTGGACGGCGGCCTGCAGGTTGATTGCCGGCCAGGCGGCGGACTACCGATCGTGACGGACCGATCAGAACGGTTCGAGGCGCCGGATCTGCTGCACCAGCGTGTCCAGCGCCGGGTGGCGTTGCTCGTACAGCGCCAGCCAGGGGGCGAGTTCGTCGGCGCTGAGCGGGCCGGTGAGCGGGGCCAGCTCGCCGGGCAGCGCAGCCAGCGCGCCGTCGAGGGCCTGCACATCCGCCGTGGCCCATGAGTGCGCGATGCGGCCCGCCAGCAGCGGCCGCGCCGCCTGGGCCCGTTCGAGGTAGTTCGACAGTTCCGGCATCGCATCGCCGCCGACCTCGTCGTCCATCGCCAGCGCCTCGGTGAAGGTCGGACCGTCGTAGCCGGCCGCTGGGTTCTCGTCGGCCGCGGGCCCGGCACCGAAGCCCGCCACGCCATCGAGGGCCGACCAGTCGAAGCTGGCCGCATCGAGGTTCAGCATCTGCTGCGCATCGGCCGCATTCGCGGCGAGCTGCTCCGGCGCGAGTGCCGGCGCGTCGCTGCTCGCCAGCCCCGCCATCGTGCGCATGAAGCCGAACTCGGCCAGCGTGTGCGCGTGCAGGTACAGGTGCTCGAAGGCGTCGCGTTCCATGGCTCAGCCTATGAGCGCACCGGCCAGCGC
>NZ_JBFUFP010001079.1:0-1789 GCF_056403375.1 Rhizobacter sp. P2_H2 | reverse complement strand
CCCCCGTACTGCGCGACCAGCGGCGCCAGTTCCTCGGCGGCGCGGCGGCATTCGTTGGCGCGTTGCGTGAACAGCGTGCGCAGCTCTTCCGACTGCACGTGCTTCGCGCAGGCGAGGAAGCCGAATTCGCCGTCCTTCGAGGTCTCGATCAGGTCGTTCAGGGTGTCGACGATGTCATCGTGGCTCATGGTCAATTCCTTTCAGTTGGAGGCCGTGAGGCCCGTACCCTCCTCCGGCACTTGGCGTGCCCGCGGCCCTCGGTGGCACATGTGTTGCAGAGCGATGACTGAGATGTTTTCCCTGCGAGGCATCGTCCTACGACGAGCTTCCGCCGGGGATCACCAGGGATCATGAAAACCAATCTCAAGGAGACCGCGGAATGAATGCACCGACCCTTCGAACCGAGGCGCGGCAAGTCCAGGGACTGACGCCGCGCCTGCAGCGTGCGGTGCGCCTGCTGCAGCTGTCGTCGCAGGACTTCGTCCAGGAAATCCGCGACAGCATGGTGACCAACCCGTTCCTCGAACTCGAGGAGGCCGGCCCCGACGTCGTCGCACCCGCCACCTTCGACCCGGCGCTGTCCGAGGCCGTGCCGATCGCCGAGGCGGACACGCTCGCACCGGCCAATGACGCGACGATGGACACCGCGATGGAGGCCCCGCCGTCGGCCGAGACCGACATGGCGTTCGAGCGCGACAGCTGGCAGGCCGGGCCGGGCAGCACCGGCGGCGGCTCGGGCGACAGCGACATCAGCGCGATGGAGCTGGTGGCCGCCGACATCGACCTGCGCCAGTACCTGCGCTCGCAGATCGCCATGCTGCCGCTGGACGAGCGCGACCATGCGCTCGCCTGCACGGTCATCGAGTCGCTCGACGACGACGGCTACCTGCGCACCGGCCTCGATGAACTGGCGACGCTGGCCGCGCTGTCGCCGGCGGTCGAGTCCTGCGAGATGAACACCGCGCTGAAGCTGGTGCAGTCGCTGGAGCCGGCCGGCGTGGCCGCGCGCAGCGTGGCCGAATGCCTGCTGCTGCAGATGCCGCAGATCGAGGACGCCGACGAGCGTGCGCTCGCCGGGCGCATCGTCGCGCAGCACCTGGCGCAACTCGCGCAGCGCGACATCGCCGGCATCGCGAAGGCGCTGGGCGAGCCCCCCACGCGCGTGCACGCCGCCTGCGAGCGCATCCGCCACCTCGACCCGCGCCCGGGCTGGCGCCATGGCGCCGAGAACCTGAACTACGTGACGCCGGACGTGATCGTCAAGAAGGTGCGCGGCACCTGGGCCGCCGCGCTGAACCACGCGGTGATCCCGCGCGTGAAGCTGAACCAGATGTACGCGAACCTGTTCCAGCAGCACCGCGGCGGCGGCCACGGCGAGATGGCGGCCCACCTGCAGGACGCCCGCTGGACGGTGCGCAACGTGCAGCAGCGCTTCTCCACCATCCTGTCGGTGGCGCAGGCGATCCTGAAGCGCCAGCACCGCTTCCTCGACGTCGGTCCGCTCGCGATGAAGCCGCTCGGCCTGCGCGAGATCGCCGACGAGGTCGGCATCCACGAGTCCACCGTGTGCCGGGTGACGAACAACAAGTACATGGCGACGCCGGTCGGCGTGTTCGAGCTGAAGTACTTCTTCTCGCGCGGCATGCACACCGCGAGCGGCGGCAGCACCTCCCCGACCGCAGTGCGCGGCGTGATCCAGGGGATCATCGAGGCGGAGGACCCGAAGAAGCCGCTGTCGGACGCCCAGATCGCCAAGCTGCTGACGCGCCAGGGCCTGACGGTGGCGCGC
>NZ_JBFUFP010001078.1:0-1789 GCF_056403375.1 Rhizobacter sp. P2_H2 | reverse complement strand
GAATAGAAGGCCGTCACGAACACGCCGACGATCACCGCGAAGTACGCGAAGCCGGCGCCCGGCAGGTGGCTCGCATGCACCGCCTCGATGATGCTGTCCTTCGAGTAGAAGCCCGAGAACAGCGGCGTGCCGATCAGCGCGAGCGACCCCAGCAGCGACGTGATCCACGTGATCGGCATGTACTTGCGCAGGCCGCCCATGTTGCGGATGTCCTGGTCGTGGTGCATGCCGATGATCACCGAGCCGGCCCCGAGGAACAGCAGCGCCTTGAAGAACGCGTGCGTCATCAGGTGGAACACCGCGACCGAGTAGGCCGAGGCACCCAGCGCCACCGTCATGTAGCCGAGCTGCGACAGCGTCGAGTACGCGACGACGCGCTTGATGTCGTTCTGGATGATGCCGAGGAAGCCCATGAACAGCGCGGTGATCGCACCGATCACCAGCACGAAGCTCAGCGCCACGTCGGACAGCTCGAACAGCGGCGACATGCGCGCCACCATGAAGATGCCGGCCGTCACCATCGTCGCCGCGTGGATCAGCGCGGAGATCGGCGTCGGGCCTTCCATCGAGTCGGGCAGCCACACGTGCAGCGGCACCTGCGCGCTCTTGCCCATCGCACCGATGAACAGGCAGATGCAGGCCACCGTCAGCAGCATCCACTCGGTGCCGGGGAACACGGCCTTGGCCAGTTCGGGCGCCTTCGCGAAGATCTCGCTGTAGTTCAGCGTGTTGCCGAAGGCCAGCAGCAGGCCGATGCCGAGGATGAAGCCGAAGTCGCCGACCCGGTTCACCAGGAAGGCCTTCATGTTGGCGAACACCGCCGTCGGCCGCGTGAACCAGAAGCCGATCAGCAGGTACGACACCAGGCCCACCGCCTCCCAGCCGAAGAACAGCTGCAGCATGTTGTTGCTCATCACGAGCATCAGCATCGAGAAGGTGAACAGCGAGATGTACGAGAAGAAGCGCTGGTAGCCCGGGTCTTCTTCCATGTAGCCGATGGTGTAGATGTGCACCATCAGCGACACGAAGGTCACGACGCACATCATCATCGCGGTCAGRCCGTCGACCAGGAAGCCGATCTCCATCTTCAGCGAGCCGAGCGTCATCCACTCGTAGATGGTGGCGTTGAAGCGCGCACCGTCGACGGCCACCGCCTTCAGCGTCATCGCCGAGATGATGAAGGCGATCAGCACGCCGAGGATGGTCACGGTGTGCGCGCCGCGGCGGCCCACCTGCTTGCCGAAGARCCCGGCGACGACAGCGCCGACCAGCGGTGCCAGCGGCACCGCGAGCAGCATGTTCTGGGAGAGTGTTGCGGACATGTGGTGCTCAGCCCTTCAGGGAGTCGAGCTCGTCGACGTTGATCGTCGCGCGATTGCGGAACAGCACGACCAGGATCGCCAGGCCGATCGCCGACTCGGCGGCCGCGACGGTCAGGATGAAGAACACGAACACCTGCCCCGCCATGTCGCCCAGGAAGTGGGAGAACGCGACGAAGTTCAGGTTGACCGCCAGCAGCATCAGCTCGATGGCCATCAGCAGCACGATCAGGTTCTTGCGGTTCAGGAAGATGCCGATCACCGACAGCGCGAACAGGATCGCGCCCAGCGTCAGGTAGTGGCCCAGCGTGACGGGGCCGAGGGCGAAGGCGTTCATGGCTTGGAGTCTCCGGCTGCGGGTGCGGCAGGGGGTGCAGGCGGCGGTTCCACGTCGGCGGCCATCTTGACGATGCGCACGCGGTCGGCCTTCTTCGCGCGAACCTGTTGCGACGCATCCATCGCCTTCGAAT
>NZ_JBFUFP010001077.1:0-1790 GCF_056403375.1 Rhizobacter sp. P2_H2 | reverse complement strand
GCCATCGCCGGCTCGGCCGCGCCGGCATCGGCCAGCAGCCGCTTCTGCAGCTCGCTGCGCGCCTGCTCGTGGTCGGTGGGCAGCAGCGTGCCGGCCGCGAGGTCGCGGTCGATCTCGGCCAGCTGGTCGCGGTAGACGGCGGTGTTGGCGTCGCGGGCGGTCAGGTCGTCCCGCCGGGCCGCCTGGGCGGCGCGGCGCCACGGTCGCAGCAGCACGAGCAGGGTGGCGGCGACGAGCAGGGCCGCCGCGATCAGGAAGGTTGCCATCTCAGGGGTTCTTGTCGTTGTTCAGGAGGGCCGCGGCACGCTGTTGCTCATCGGCGGTGAGCGCGACCGCATCGGGCGCAGTGCGGCGGCGGAGGAAGGTGACCAGTGCCACCAGCCCACCGCCGAGCAGCGCGAAGGGCCCCAGCCACAGCAGGTACGTGGTCGGCTTCATCGGCGGCCGGTAGCGCACGAAATCGCCATAGCGGGCGACCAGGTAGTCCATCACCTCCTGGTCGGTCTTGCCCTGGCGGATCAGCGTGCGGATCTCGCGGCGCAGGTCTTCCGCCAGGTCGGCGCGCGAGCCGGCCAGCGATTCGTTCTGGCACACCAGGCAGCGCAGCTCCTCGGCAATGCCGACCAGCCGCGCCTCGACGACCTGGTCCTGGGCCAGCGGCGGTGCGTCGGCGGCGCGTGCACTGCAGGTGAAGGCGAGGGCCAGCGCGGCCCCGATGACGAGCCACCTCATGCGCCCAACTCCTTGAGCATGGGAATGACTTTCGAACTCAGGACTTCGGGGGTCAGCGGGCCGATCTGCTTGAAGCGGATCGTGCCGGTCTTGTCGATCAGGTAGGTCTCGGGCACGCCGTAGACGCCGTAGTCGATGCCGACGCGGCCATCGGCATCCACCGCGGTCGCGAGATACGGGTTGCCGAACTCGGTCAGCCAGCGCYTGGCGTCGTCGCCCTTGTCCTTGTAGTTCAGGCCGACCACCGGCACCAGGTTCAGCTTCGCGAAGTTGACGAGCACCGGATGCTCCTGGCGGCACGGGCCGCACCAGGTGGCCCAGACGTTCAGCATCCACACCTTGCCACGCATCTCCTGCGGGCTGAACTTCGCCGCGTCTGTTGCGACACCCGCGGATGCATCGAGCCGCGGCAGCGCGAACATCGGCGCCGGCTTGCCGATCAGCGGCGACGGCACCTCGTGCGGATCGTGGTTGAGGCCGACCGCGAGGAACACGGCCAGCACCGCGAACAGCACCAGCGGGATCAGGAAGTACTTCTTCATGCCGCCGCTCCGGTGGCGCCTGACACCGGCAGGCCGACCCGCTGCTTCAGCTTCAATCGGTAGCGCTTGTCGCTGGCCGCGAGCCCGCCGCCGGCGGCCATCAGCAGGCAGCCGAGCCAGATCCACACGACGAAGGGCTTGTAGTACACCCGCACGCTCCAGGCTGCGGCCTTGCCGTCCGGGGTGGCTTCCAGCGGCTCGCCGAGCGAGACGTACAGGTCGCGCGTGAGGCCGCTGTCGATCGCGGTCTCGGTCATCGGCATCTGCGACGACAGGTAGTTGCGCTTCTCGGGGTTCAGCGTGCGCAGCACCTGGCCGTCGCGCGAGAGCTCGACGTCGCCGCGCTGCGCGATGTAGTTGGGGCCGCGCACTTCGTTGACGCCGAGCAGCTTGACCGTGTAGCCGCCGAGCGCGACGGTCTCGCCGACGGCCATGCGCACGTCCTTCTCGACCTCGTAGCCCTTCACCATCGTGACACCGACGACGAAGGTCGCGATGCCGATGTGGGCCAGGTGC
>NZ_JBFUFP010001076.1:0-1790 GCF_056403375.1 Rhizobacter sp. P2_H2 | reverse complement strand
TCTCTCGCGTGTTCCCGCAGATGTTCCGCGACCTGCACGTGCAGCACCTGGCGGCGTTCTTCTCGAACCTGCGCGAATCGCTGCTGCGCCTGGCCCCCAAGGGCGACGGTCCGCCGCTGATCGGCCTGCTGACGCCGGGGCCCTACAACGAGACCTACTTCGAGCATGCGCTGCTCGCGCGCTACCTCGGTTTCTCGCTCGTCGAGGGCAGCGACCTGACGGTGCGCGACGGCTGCGTCTGGATGAAGACGGTCGACGGCCTGAAGCGCGTGCATGCGCTGCTGCGCCGCCAGGACGACGCCTACTGCGATCCGCTCGAGCTGCGCTCCGACTCGGCGCTCGGCGTGGCCGGCCTCACCGACTGCGCGCGCCGCGGCACCGTGCTGCTCGCGAATGCRCTCGGCTCCGGCGTGCTCGAATCCGGCGCGCTGCTCGGCTACCTGCCGCAGCTCAGCGAGCAGCTGCTCGGCGAGCCGCTGCTGCTGCCCTCGGTCGCCACCTGGTGGCTGGGCGAACCGGCGGCCTTCGAAGACGCCTGGAAGCGCATCGACCACCTGATCATCAAGCCTCTCGACCGTTCGGCCAACGAGCCGGCGGTGTTCGGCGCCGACCTCTCCGACGACGAACGCCTGCTGCTGCGCGCCCGCGTGGCGGCACGCCCGCAGCGCTACGTGGCGCAGGAATGGGTGCACGTGTCGCAGGCGCCGGTGCTTGAGCGCGAGCCGCGCGGCACCGGGCGCCATGGCGAGCACCTGAGCGCGCGCACCGTCGGGCTGCGCGTGTTCGCGGTCGCGACGCCGAACGGCTACCGCGTGATGCCGGGCGGCCTGACCCGCGTGGCCGGCGACGAGGACGACCGCGTCATCGGCATGCAGCGCGGCGGGCGCTCGAAGGACACCTGGGTGCTGTCCGACCGGCCGGTCAACGCGTCGTTCTCGCTGCTCACGCGCACCGTGACGCCGCCCGACCTGGTGACGACCAAGGGCAACGTGCCGTCGCGCACCGCCGAGAACCTGTTCTGGTTCGGCCGCTACGGCGAGCGCTGCGATGCGTCGGCGCGGCTGCTGCGCGTCGCGGTGGCCGGGGTGCTGGGCAATGTCGATGCGCGCGCCGACGACCCGGAAGACGGCCTGACGCCGACGCTCGCGCTGGCCAGGCGCATGGGCCTGATCGATTCGCTCGACAACGTCGGCACCGAGCTGCTGCGCGCCGCGACGCACCCGGAAGAGGGCCTGAGCGTGCGGCTGCGACAACTGCTGCGCGTCGCATTCAGCCTGCGCGACCGCATGTCGGCCGACAACTGGCGCACGCTGAACCAGCTGATCGCCGACCCGGTGTTCCAGCGCGGCGGCTCGCTCGCGCTGGCGCTGGCCTGGCTGGACCGCGCGGTCACGTCGATGATGACGCTGTCGGGCTTCGTGCTCGACGGCATGACGCGCAGCACCTCGTGGCGCTTCCTGTCGATCGGGCGGCGCATCGAGCGGCTGTCGAACCTGTGCCTGACGCTGAAGGTCGCCACGCGCGAGGGCCGCAGCAGCGGGCTCGACTGGCTGCTGGAGCTGGCCGACTCCACCGTCACCTACCGCTCGCGCTACCTGGTGGCGCCGGAGTGGCTGCCGGTGCTCGACCTGCTGCTGCGCGACGACACCAACCCGCGCTCGGTGGCCTTCCAGGTGAAGGGGCTGGTGGAGTACGTCGACAAGCTCGAACGCACGCACGGCCGCTTCGCGAGCGATGTGCTCGGCCCGGCGCAGGCCGCGCTGCTGGCGCTCGGCGCGCACGACCTGCAC
>NZ_JBFUFP010001075.1:0-1793 GCF_056403375.1 Rhizobacter sp. P2_H2 | reverse complement strand
CGTCAACATCGCGTCGATGGCCGGCCTCAAGGTGCTCGGCCAGATCGGCGTCTACTGCATGAGCAAATCGGCCGTCATCCACATGACCCGCGCGATGGCCCTCGAATGGGGCCGCTACGGCATCAACGTCAACGCGATCTGCCCCGGCTACATCGACACCGAGATCAACCACCACCACTGGAAGACCGAGCAGGGCAAGAAACTCATCGACATGATGCCGCGCAAGCGCATCGGCCAGCCGCAAGACCTCGACGCCGTGCTGATGATGCTGTGCGCCAACGAGAGCCACTTCGTCAACGGCGCCGTGATCCAGGCCGACGACGGGTTCGCGGTGTGAGTTTGCGGCCCCTCACCCTGCTGGAGGCCCGCGCGCTCGGCGTGCTGATCGAGAAGGCCAGCACCGTGCCCGACAGCTACCCGCTGTCGCTGAACGCGCTGGCCTCCGGCTGCAACCAGAAGACCGCCCGCGATCCGGTGATGAACGCGACCGATGCCGAGGTGCAGTCGGCCGTCGACGCGCTGAAGGCCCTGCACCTGGCCTTCGAGTCCAGCGGCTCGCGCGTCAGCCGCTACGAGCACAACCTCGGCCGCGCGCTCGCGCTGCCGTCGCAATCGGTTGCGCTGCTCGCGGTGCTGATGCTGCGCGGCCCGCAGACGGCCTCCGAACTGCGCGCCAACTGCGAGCGGCTGCACCGCTTCGCCGACACCTCGTCGGTCGAGGCTTTCCTCGACGAGCTGGCCACGCGCGCCGACGAGAAGGGCGGCCCGCTGGTGGTCAAGCTGCCGCGCGCGCCCGGTGCCCGCGAGGCGCGCTGGACGCACCTGCTGAGCGGCACGGTCGACATCTCGGCCATGCCGGTGGCGTCGAGCGACGAGGATTTCGTCGCCACCAGCGAGCTGGCGGCACTGAAAGCACAGCAGCTGAGCCTGAAGCGCGAGGTCGACGAACTGCGCGCGCTGGTCGAGCGGCTCTACGAGGAGCTGGGCGTCCGCAGATCGGAGTGACGTGCCGGATCGAATGACGAACTGAGCGGAGTCTCATGGGCGGAGCGAGGAAGTGGTGCCTCAGGCTGGTGGCCGTGATGGGCCTGGCCGCTGCGTTCATCCTGCCGGCCACGGCCCAGCCGCAGCTGCCATCCCCCACGCTGCGCCTCACCGATGCCGAGCGCGCGTGGGTGGCCCGGCACCCGGTGGTGCGCGTCGGCACCTCGCCCGGCCTGCCGCCGTATTTCACGTTCGGTGCCAATGCCGAGCGGCCGCAGGGCTACGTGATCGAGCTGATGGACCTGCTGGCCGAGCGCAGCGGGCTGCGCTTCGACTACCAGCGCTCGCCCAGCCAGGCCGTGCTGCTGGAGACGCTGGCGCGCGGCGAACTCGACGCGGCGGCCTTCACGCCCGCACCGGCCGACGGCGAGGGTGCCTTCCTGCACACCCGGCCGATGCTCGGCGCGAACATGGTGCTGGCGGTGCGGCGCGACATCTCCGACGTGTCGCCCGCCACCGAGTTCGGCGGCTACCGCGTGGCCGTCGAGGCGGCCTCGGCGGCCGACGGCCTGCTGGTGTCGCGCTTTCCCGGCGCGCAGGTGCAGCGCTACGACAGCGCCGAAGCCGCGCTGCGCGCGGTGGCCTCGGGCGATGCCGACCTCTACATCGGCTACCGCCACGTCGCGGTGCACTACATCGAGAAGAACCTGCTGGCCAACGTGCAGGTGCGCGGCGGCTTCGGCCCCGGGCTGACGGCGCTCGGCCCGGCCGTTCTGCGCGACCTGCCGCTGCTGCACGCGGTGCTCGAC
>NZ_JBFUFP010001074.1:0-1793 GCF_056403375.1 Rhizobacter sp. P2_H2 | reverse complement strand
CAGGTGATGACGAGGTTGGTGTTGGTGGCGTCCGGTGTCGCGTCGAGCACGATTTGCGGTGGCTGCGTGTCGCGCGTCAAGGCAAATCTCGCCAGCACCGCCTGGGCCACTTGCGTGCCGATCAGCTTGCCGGCGTCATTGTCAAGAATCGTGTGGATGCCGCCATAGATGCGGCTCAAGCCCGCCTCGTCGGCGGCCTCGCTGAAGCTCGTGAAGCTGCGCGTCACGCCCGGCAAGGTCGAGGCGGTGGTGGCAAACGCGGTGTTGTCTCCAAAGCTGGCGGCCAGCACGCCGGCCGCCGCGGCGCTGAAGGTCGAGTGGCCCGACACATAGCTCGGGTGCGCCGGCGTGATCAAGAGCGGCGTCCAGTTGGCATCTTGCACGGTCGCCGGGTTGCCGCCTTGGTCGGCATTCTGGATTGCCGTGATGGGTCGCCAGAAGTTGTAGTGGTACTTGGTGTCCCAGGCGGCGATAGCGGCATCGGCCAGGGCCACGTTGAGCTGCGCCATCAAGCGCGCGTTGGCGCTCAGCGACTGGCCTTTGGCGGCTGCCACTTGCACAGCAATCTGGTCCCAGTGACCGGGCGGTGTGAAGCTGCCGCCGCCATCGGCCCAGAACTGGGCTTGCTGGGTTTGGTCCGCGCTGCGGGTGATGCTGTTGTCGCGGCCCAGGCTTTGCACTTGATTGATGGCCTCGGCATAGGCGGCCGAGTCGAGCGCGGGCGGTGGCGCGGCGCGAAACTGCGCCGCGCTTTCCAGCGCGAACGGCGTCACGCGCGGCCATTGCGGCTCTTCGGCCACCAGAAAAAACGGGCCGGTGGCGCGCCACTGGCCCGGCGCCGTTCCATCGTCTTCAGCCGCAAATTCAAGATAGCCATCATCAGCGCGCAGCGCCAGTATCGCTTGTGCGATGCTCTCGCCCAGCGCCACACCGGCACTCTTGGCCGCGCCATCGGGCCGTGCGGCCAGGCTCGCGGCCAGCGCCGCATCGAACTTGGCGCGCTGGCCCGGGTACTGGCTGAACAGCACGCGGTAGGCGGCCTGTGCGGCCGCGGCTTGAGCGTCGGTTGGGTCGCTGGCGCTGCGCTGCACCAGATAGGCCGGCGTGCCCTGGATGGCGGCCAGGCTGTCATGCACGGCAATGCTGAGCATGGCGAGCGTGCGCGTGGCGACTTGCGGGTGCGTCACGTCAAGCTGCACGGCCTTGAGCGCGGTCGTGATCCAGTCCAGCACCGCGTCGCCTTGCGTGGGTTGCACGCGCGTCAGGGTACGCGTGACGCTTTGGCTGTTGCCGGCGGCGTCGCTCACATCCAAGGTAATGAAATTTTCGCCCAGCGCCAACGCCACGCCGGGCAGCATGAAGTTGCCGTTGGCACTGGCGCTGCTGATGAGGCCTTGCGCTGCCAGGCGGATGGTCGCACCCGTTTCGGCCGTGCCTTGCAAGACGACGATGGCCGAGGCGGTCTGCGCGGTGTTGCCGTTGAACGCATCGACCGTCGAAACGGCGAAGTTGGCGCCGCTGGGCGCTTGGCTGTCCAGGGTGAAGACAATGTTCAGTGGCGCGCTGGCATTGCCCGCCGCGTCTTTGGCGATCAGGCGCACGGTGTGGGCACCATCGGCCAAGCTGCCGCCGGCCAGCGTGTCCAGCACGGCGCGCGACAAGGTGAAGCGGCCATCCGGCTCAAGCAGGGCGGCGAGGTCGGTGAAGCTTGGCATCGGCCCGGGGTCCAGGGACACGAGCAACTGCGTCACACGAACGTCGTCGGTAGCGCGGCCGGCAATGCTCGCGTCGCG
>NZ_JBFUFP010001073.1:0-1795 GCF_056403375.1 Rhizobacter sp. P2_H2 | reverse complement strand
GGTGACGATCCCCGCAGCGACGGGGCCGGGACCCTGGCCGCCGCACAGCAGGCGCTCGATGCGCACCTCGCGCTGCTGACGCCTGCGTTGCAGCTGGCCAAGGCCACGTAGGCCACCGGACTCAGCCGGCCGGGTCGGCGGGATCGGACGGGTCGGCCGGATCGGCCCACCGCCCGGTGTCCGCGAGCTGCGGCGCGAACTCGGCTGCCGACCAGCGCAGCGGCAGCGCCTGCGGCCGCCACACGCCGGCCTGCACCTGCACCCGCAGCAGCCGCTGCGCGCCGGCGAAGGCCTGCAGCTCGGGGCCGTCCCAGACCAGCTCGGCGTCGCCGGTCAGCTGCAGCACGTCGCCGCGCGCGTAGTCGATGAACAGCAGCCCGGCGTGCGGGTGGGCCGCGATGTTGCCGAGCGTGTTGAAGAGCCGGTTGCCGCGGAAGTCGGGGATCGTCAGCACGCTGTGCGCGCCGACCGTCTCGACCCGCACGAAGCCCGGCCGGCCGCCGCGGTGCGAGACGTCGACACCGTCCGCGCCCGCCTCGCCGCGCGCATGCGGCGACGCCGACGCGATGAACAGCGTGTCCGCTCCGCGCACCAGCGCGCTCGCCTGCGGGCTCAGCAGCGGACCCAGCAGCGTGGCTTCCGGTCGCGTCGCCGAAGCCGGTCGGTCAGCCGGCGCCACGTCGCGCGCCTGGATGTACTGCGGGCAGTTGCCGAAGCTCGCGTCGACCTGCACCTCGATGCGCGCGGCGTCCAGCTGCGTGACCGTCCCGTTCAGCCGGTTGCGCCGCCGCGTGTGCGGCTCCAGGCCCAGCAGGCCGATCGGGTCGCCGACGGCCAGGTGGGCCGACAGCGGATCGGCGGCGTCGCGCGCGGCGCGGATGCGCAGGTGCCGCGCGTCCTGCGCATCGGCGAAGCCCGGCGCACCGCTCAGCACCGAGGCCCACGGGCGACGCATCGCATCGAGGCTGCCGACGAACAGCGTCGGCAGCTGGGCGAAGAACTGCTGGTGCTGCAGCGGCATCGCGTCGCGGATCATGTGCGACGCGAAGCCGTCGACCATCGCGCGCACGCCGGCACGTTGCTGAACCGCCAGTTCGCCGGCGTGGAAGAGGGGGGTGTCGTTCATGCCCCTACCTTAGGCGGCGGCGCCGCGCAGCGGAATCCCCGCCGGGCGCATTTGATTCTTCCGCCGCGCGGAATGGCGAGAATGCGCGGATGGACCGACTCGAAGGGATGCGGGTGTTCGTGGCCGTCGCCGAGGCGCGCGGCTTTGCGCCGGCGGCGCGGCTGCTCGGCATGTCGCCGCCGGCCGTCACGCGGGCGGTCGCGGCGATCGAGCAGCACGTGGGCGCGCAGCTGCTGCGGCGCACGACGCGCAGCGTCTCGCTGACCGATGCCGGCACGCGCTTCCACGCCGACTGCAAGCGCATCCTGGCCGACATCGCCGAGGCCGAGGCGGCCGCGGGCGGTGCGTACACCGCGCCGCAGGGGCTGCTCGCGATCACCGCGCCGGCGATGTTCGGGCGGCTGCACGTCGCGCCGGTGGTGCTCGACTTCCTCGCGGCGCACCCCCAGGTCAGCGCGCGCACCTGGTTCGCCGACCACGTCGTGCACCTGCTCGACGAGGGCTTCGATGTCGCGGTGCGCATCGCGCGCCTCGCCGATTCGGGCTTGCGCGCGGTGCCGCTCGGCCAGGTGCGGCGCGTCGTCGTCGCGTCGCCCGGCTACCTGGCGGCGCATGGCGTGCCGCGCACGCCGGCCGACGTGGCGCAGCATGCGGCGATCGGCTTCTCGC
>NZ_JBFUFP010001072.1:0-1796 GCF_056403375.1 Rhizobacter sp. P2_H2 | reverse complement strand
CGCCTGCCCGTCCTGGTCGAGCACCACCGTGTCGGCCTGGGCCAGCAGCGCGCCGATCAGGGCCGGGCGCGGCATGCCGCGCGCCTGCGCGTCGAGCCGCGCCAGCGCCTCGCTGTCGTTGTGGTCGGCCGGGCGCAGGCGCCGGCCGGTGTCCAGCGCGACCAGTGGCGCCGGCAGCGCCGTGCCCTGGTGCTGGCGCACCTCGCCGGTCCGCACGAAGCCCAGGCGCTCGTACAGGCCGCGGCCCTCCGGCGTCGCATGCAGCAGCACGCTGCGCCCGCCGAGTCCGGCCAGCAGCGCCTCCATCAGGCGGTAGCCGATGCGCCGCCCCTGGCAGCGCGGGTCGACGATCACCAGGCCGATGGTCGCGTGCCGTTCACCCCAGGACCAGCTCTGCGCGGTGCCCATCAGCTCGCCGTCGCGCTCGGCGACCAGCCCGCGGCCGAACTCGAAGCTGAACTGCCAGTCGGCGAGCCGGTGCGGCCAGTGCACGCGCAGCGACAGCGCGTGGGCGGCGTCGAGGTCCCGGGCCTCCATGGGCCGCAACGCGACCCCGTCGGCCGCGGTCCCGCTCTTCGAAATGTCAGTCAATGGCTTCTCCAGCGCAGGCGTCTCGTGCGATGGTTCCAAGCTTCCCATCGCCCCGGATAGGACGATCTTGTCGCCGCGATCAAAACCGCAGCTTGCGCTGCACGGGCCGGGCGATTCGCCATTYGCTGCGTTCGCCGGCCTGCGTACGGCCGCAAATTCCGCACCACCCTGCCTAGCATTCGAGCGTCGATTGAACCCCATTTTTGCGAGGCCGGCGCGTGCACACCTTCCATCCCGATCAGATTGACGTGCCGAGCGGCCACTTCATCGACGGCCGGCTGCTGCGCCCGGCGCAGGCCGCGGGCTTGGCGGTGTCGCGCCCGTCCGACGGCCGCCACCAGGCCGAGCTGCCGCTGGCCGACGCGGCGATGGTCGACCAGGCGGTCGAGAACGCGTGGACGCGCTGGCGCGCCAGCGACTGGTCGCGCCGCCCGCCGCGCGAACGCGCCCGCGTGCTGCGCCGCTGGGCCGACCTGGTCGAGGCCGACGGCGCGGTGCTGGCGCCGCTCGAGGCGGTCGGCTCGACCCGGCCGCTGCGCGAGGCGCTGGCCTGGGACGTGCCGTTCACCGCCGAAGGCCTGCGCTTCTTCGCCGAGTACGCCGACAAGCTGGGCGGCGAGGTCGCCGCGACGCGCAGCGACCACCTGGGCCTGACCGTCACCGAGCCCTACGGCGTGGTCGGCGCGATCACGCCGTGGAACTTCCCGCTGGTGATGGCCTCGTGGAAGGTCGGTGCCGCGCTGGCGGCCGGCAACGCGGTGGTGCTGAAGCCGTCGGAGCTGACGCCGTTCTCGGTGCTGCGCCTGGCCGAGCTGGCGCTGCAGGCCGGCGTGCCGGCGGGCCTGTTCAACATCGTGCAGGGCGACGGCCGCACCGCCGGCGAGGCGCTGAGCCGGCACCCGCGCATCGCGAAGATGACCTTCACCGGCTCCACGCGCACCGGCGCCGCCATCATGTCCGCCTGCGCGCTGCACGGGCCGAAGCCGGTGACGCTGGAGCTCGGCGGCAAGAGCCCGCAGCTGGTGTTCGACGACGTGCCCGACCTGGAGCGGCTGGCCGCGACGATCGCCGGCGCGATCACCGGCAACGCCGGCCAGGTGTGCGTCGCCGGCTCGCGCCTGATCGTGCAGCGGCGCATCGCCGAGCCGCTGGTCGAGCGCATCGTGCAGCGCTTCGAGGCACTGCGCCCGGGGCCGACCTGGGAC
>NZ_JBFUFP010001071.1:0-1797 GCF_056403375.1 Rhizobacter sp. P2_H2 | reverse complement strand
CGTCGATGTTCAGCAGCACCAGCTGCCGGCCCTCGAGCACGTGGATGCGCTCCAGCACCTTGTCGAGCCGGAACTGCGTGCGCCGCTGCACCGTCTGCTGGCGGTAGGCGATCCACTCCTGCAGCATCAGCCGCAGCGTCTTCTGCGTCGGCCGGCCATCGGCGCCGATCATCGTCAGGTTGATCGGCGCCGAGCTCTCCAGGCTGGTGTGCGCGAGCAGCGTGTTGATCAGGTCCTGCTGCTCGATGCGGCTGGTCTTCGGCTCGATCACGATGCGCACCGGCGCATCCTTGTTCGATTCGTCGCGCACCACGTCGAGCACCGCCAGCACCGAGGCCTTCAGCTGCACCTGGTCGGCGCTCAAGGCCTTCTTGCCGGTCTTGATCTTCGGGTTGATCAGCTCCTCGATCTCTTCCAGCACCTTCTGCACGCTGGTGCCGTGCGGCAGCTCGGTGATGACGAGCTGCCACTGGCCGCGCGCCAGGTCCTCGATCTTCCAGCGCGCGCGCACCTTCAGGCTGCCGCGGCCGGTGGTGTAGGCGGCGCGGATCTCCTCGGGCGCGCTGATGATCTGGCCGCCGCCCGGGTAGTCGGGGCCGGGCACCAGCGTGAACAGTTCGTCGTCGCCCAGGTGCTCGTTGCGGATCAGCGCGACGGTGGCCGCCGCGATCTCGCGCAGGTTGTGCGAGGGCAGCTCGGTGGCCAGCCCCACCGCGATGCCGCTCGCGCCGTTCAGCAGCACGAAGGGCAGCCGCGCCGGCAGCAGCCGCGGCTCGCGCTCGACGCCGTCGTAGTTGGGGATGAAATCGGCCGTGCCTTCGTCGAGCTCGTCGAGCAGCAGGCGCGAGATCGGCGCGAGGCGCGCCTCGGTGTAGCGCATCGCGGCCGCGTTGTCGCCGTCGCGCGAGCCGAAGTTGCCCTGGCCGTCGACCAGCGGGTAGCGCTGCGAGAAGTCCTGCGCCATGCGCACCATCGCGTCGTACGCGGCCTGGTCGCCGTGCGGGTGGAACTTGCCGATCACGTCGCCGACGACGCGCGCGCTCTTGACCGGGCGCGCACCGGCCGTGCCGCTGAAGGCCAGGCCCAGGCGCTGCATCGCGTACAGGATGCGCCGCTGCACCGGCTTCTGGCCGTCGCACACATCGGGCAGCGCGCGGCCCTTGACGACGCTGAGCGCGTATTCGAGGTACGCGCGTTCGGCGTAGTGGGCGAGCGTGATGGCGTCGTCGGGGTTGCCGGTGTCGAAGAGATCGGTGGTCATGTGTTTTTCAAGGAAAGGCTTCGCGCCGTTGCTAGCGCGAAGCTTCGGATGCGGCGGCGCCGTGCATCTGCAACCCGGTGCGTGCGCTCGGCATGCGCGCCTGCAGCAGCGCCCAGTAGAGCTCCAGCACCAGGTGCACGTGCGCCTGGGTCTCGGGAATCGGCGGCATCTCGCCGCCGGCCTTGCGCACCGCCGATTCGCCGGCGTTCCACGCCGCCAGCGCGACATCGATGCGGCCGAAACGGCGCGTCAGGTTCGACAGCATGCGGGCGCCGGTGAGGATGTTGGTGCGCGGGTCGAGCAGCTTCTCGCGCAGCGCCGCGGAGCGCTCGCCGGCCGCGAAACCGCCGTAGTGCTGCGCGGCGATCGGCGTCAGCTGCATCAGCCCGACCGCGCCGCGCGGCGACACCGCCTTCGCGTTGAAGCCGGACTCGACCGCGATGATGGCCTTCAGCAACTCGATGTCGACGCCGTGCGCTGCAGCCGCTTCCCGCAGCAGCGGCTGCAGCGACTTCACTTCGGGCGCGAACTCCAGC
>NZ_JBFUFP010001070.1:0-1800 GCF_056403375.1 Rhizobacter sp. P2_H2 | reverse complement strand
GGCCGGAACACCGCGAGGTCGACGCCGCCGTCCTCGAACAGCGGTTGCAGCTGCGGCAAGAAGGCGCGCGAGCCGAAGCCGTCGAGCACCACGCGCACCGCGACGCCGCGCGCGGCAGCCGCCAGCAGCGCCTGCGTGACGGCGGTGACGCTGCCTTCGTGCTGGTAGATGTAGGTCGCGAGCCAGACCTCGTGCCGCGCCGCGTCGATCGCGCGCACCATCGCCGGAAAGAGTTGATCACCGCCACTGAGCAGCTCGACCTGGTTGTCGCCGCAGAACAGCGCGCGCGGCAGCGTGCTCCACAGGTCGTCGGGCAGCGCAGGCTCGGCGCGATGGCGATGGCGGCGGCTCAAGGCAGCTTGCCTCCGCAGGCACGCAAGCCTGGAACGTTTCGGTCCGCACCGGCACTGAGCGAGATCGCCGTGCCACGGCTCAATGCATGGCTCATGTCATCGCTTCCATGATTTCCACCCCATCCGCCCACCGTTTCCGGACGCTCAGCCTGTCCGAAGCCGGCGCACGGCAACTCAGGGCAAACGGCAAGGAGGTCTCCGTGGTTCGCCATGAGCTCGCCGTGAGCCACGAGACCCTGGAGCACGCGCGCGCGGTCGGGCAAGCCAATCACTGGGCCCGCAAGCTGCTCTTCCGGGGCGTGGCCAACAACGCCCGGTTGTCGCACTGTGACAAGCGCGTGCGCGACCGTGCGCTCGACCTGCTCACCGCCGAGCTGGAGGAGATCCGGCTCCACTACAGCGACCCCTGGCAGCACCTCGTCGCCAGGTGCAGGGCCATTGCCCGGCACGGCATCGGCCATTGCCACGAATGCAGCGACTTGACCTTCCTGTACCTGGTCGCCACGTTGCCGGACTGCCAGATCGATCAAGCCACGTACCCCCACAGGGATCATGTGGCGACGCTGGTGCAGAGTGGCGCGCACGTGATTCGCTGCGACCCGTGGACGACGGTCGCCGTGCCGGTCCTGCAGGGGCATGGCAACAAGCGGCTCGACGTGGATCTGATGGCCGCCAACTTGAGCACCATGGGCCTCGGGAGCAACTTCGAGGCTGGAAAGATACTGCGCTCGAGCAAGGGCATCACGGCCCAGCAGCGGCGCATGCTGAGCAAGGCAGTGGCGGAGCTGGACAGCCTGACGCCCGCGGACTGCCTGAGCGACAAGGCCATCCTCGAAGCGACTGCGCCGGCCGGCACGAAACGCAGCGAGGCATCGATGGACCCCGGCACCGAGTGGCCGCTGTCGAAGCGACGGCCCGTCACGGCCCTCGTCCATGACGACGAGCGGCTCGACCTTGACTCCTACGGCGTGAACGAGTACTTCCATGCGCTCCTCAACCCGCTGCCGCGCCGGGGCGACACGCCCTTTCCTGCGGGCTGCTTCGACTTCGCCGATGCGATCGAGCGCCTTCTCGGCAACGATCCCCAGCCCTTGCTCGGTCTCGTCGAGCACCACGGCTTCGACCCGGACGCCGTTGTCCCACTGCTGGCCGAGCTGTTCGACCTGGCGATCTCCGACGAGCCCACGCGCCAGGACGCCGCACTCAAGCTGAAAGCCGCCTGGCCGGCCACCGCCGAAGCGATCAATTCGTAGTGCCATCGAGTTCGAGCTCCGCCACCAGCGGCAGGTGATCCGACATCCGCGCCCACGCCGCGCCGCGCGGCACCGAGGTGCCGGTGCAGCGGAAGCCACGCGTGTAGATGCGGTCGAGCGAGAACACCGGCATGCGCGACGGGAAGGTGCGCTGCGAGCTGATGCCGCGCCGCTCGGCGCGGTACAGCCCGAGC
>NZ_JBFUFP010001069.1:0-1803 GCF_056403375.1 Rhizobacter sp. P2_H2 | reverse complement strand
GCGCTGCGGCGTCGACCAGGTCGTCGTGCTGCGCTTCGACCATGCGCTCGCGTCGCTGTCGCCCGAGGCCTTCATCGTCGACATGCTGGTGCGCGGCCTGGGCGCCCGCTACATCCTGGTCGGCGACGACTTCCGCTTCGGTGCGAAGCGGGCCGGCGACTACGCGATGCTCGATGCCGCCGGCCCGGCGCAGGGCYTCGACGTCGCCCGCATGAAGAGCTACGAGGTGCACGGGCTGCGGGTGTCGAGTTCGGCGGTGCGCCAGGCGCTGGCCGACGGCGACATGGCGCAGGCCGAATCGCTGCTCGGCCGCACCTACAGCATCAGCGGCCACGTGGTGCACGGCCGCAAGCTCGGCCGCGAGCTGGGGTTCCGCACGCTGAACCTGCGCTTCGCGCACGCCAAGTCGGCGGCGATGGGCATCTACGCGGTGCGCACCCACGGCCTGGGCGAGCAGCCGCTGGACGGGGTCGCGAGCCTGGGTGTGCGCCCGACGGTGGAAGACGCCGGCCGCGTGCTGCTCGAAGTGCATTGCCTCGATTGGCCCGCACGCCTCGGGGCCGAGGGGGCCTACGGTAAACTCGTCCGCGTGGAACTGCTGCACAAACTTCGCGATGAGGCCCGTTTCGACGGGCTGGAAGCCCTGACGGCGGCGATCGAGCAGGACGTGCAGGACGCCCGCGTGTGCCTCGCCTCGTACGCCGCGCAACGCCGCCAGACCACGCGCGACCGAATTTAACGCTCGCCGCTCCTCCCCTTCTTTTCGCGAGCCCCGGCGCCTGGCGCCGGCACCCTGCCTTCGAGACGCGCCGCGCGGCGCGCAAAGCCATGACCGACAAGACCACGGACTACCGAAGCACCCTCAACCTGCCCGACACGCCGTTCCCGATGCGCGGCGACCTGCCCAAGCGCGAACCGGGCTGGATCAAGGAGTGGAGCGACCAGGGCATCTACAAGCAGCTGCGCGACGCCCGCGTGAACCGCCCGCGCTTCGTGCTGCACGACGGCCCGCCCTACGCCAACGGCACGCTGCACGTCGGCCACGCGGCCAACAAGATCCTGAAGGACATGATCGTCAAGGCGCGCCAGCTGGCCGGCTACGACGCGCGCTACACGCCGGGCTGGGACTGCCACGGCCTGCCGATCGAGAACCAGATCGAGAAGACCTTCGGCCGCAACCTCGAACGCGCTGACGTGCAGGCGAAGAGCCGCACCTACGCCGGCGAGCAGATCGCGCAGCAGATGGCCGACTTCAAGCGCGTCGGCGTGCTGGGCGACTGGGACCACCCGTACCGCACGATGGATTTCGGCAACGAGGCCAACGAGATCCGCGTGCTGAAGCGCCTGATCGAGCGCGGCTTCGTGTACCGCGGGCTGAAGCCGGTCTACTGGTGCTTCGACTGCCACTCGTCGCTGGCCGAGTTCGAGATCGAGTACGCCGACAAGCAGTCGCAGGCGGTCGACGTCGCCTTCCTCGCGGCCGAGCCCGCGAAGCTGGCCACGGCCTTCGGCCTGCCGTCGCTCGCGAAGGACGCGTTCGCGGTGATCTGGACCACCACCGCGTGGACCATCCCCGCCAACCAGGCGCTGAACCTGAACCCGGCACTCGAGTACGCGCTGGTCGACACCGAGCGCGGCATCCTGCTGCTGGCGTCGGCGCTGGTCGACAAGTGCCTGGAGCGCTACGGCCTCACCGGCAGCGTGCTCGCCACCACGCTCGGCAAGAACCTCGACGGCATCACCTTCCGCCACCCGCTGGCCCACGTCGATCCCGGCTACGACCGCGTGAGCCCGGTGTACCTG
>NZ_JBFUFP010001068.1:0-1804 GCF_056403375.1 Rhizobacter sp. P2_H2 | reverse complement strand
GTGTTGAAGCCGTCGTTGCCGCCGTACATGAAGAGGCAGACCAGCGCCTTGTAGTCGGCCGCGTACGCCGGGCGGGCGCCGAGCAGCAGGTTGGACAGCGTGCCGGTGCCGAGCGCGCCGGCCAGCGTGGCGCCGGAGCCGAGCAGCCAGCGGCGGCGGTCCATCGAAGCGGGAGCGTGGGTGGGGTGTGTCATGTCGGGCTCCTCAGCGCTGCACTTGGTAATTGGGCGAGCCGAACACGAGGTAGGCGGCCATCTTCACGCGGTTGAGCTTCTGCGCGTCGGTGCTGGAGCCCGAGACCGACACCGCGGCGATCACGTCGGTGCGCGGCCCGGCCGGCAGCGCCTGGCCGATCGCCAGCATCGACAGCCGGTCGACCAGCTTGGCGGCATCGGTCGCGTCGGCGGTGAAGGCCGAGAGGTCCACCAGCGTGCCCACCGGGTTCGGTGCACCGCTGTCGGCCGGCTTGGTGCCGCCCCAGTCGAACAGGTAGGTCAGGAAGTTGAGCCGCTCCAGCGCCGAGTTGGCGTTGTGGATGCCGAAGGCCGGGCCGACCAGCGTGGTGCCGGGCACCGGGTAGTCGGGCGGGTAGTAGTTGAAGACCGAGGGCGGGCGGAACACGTGCTGGCGCAGGCTGTCGCCCCACCACCAGCTCAGCGAGTCGCCGTCGGTGTTGCCGTTCAGCGCGCGCAGCGTGCCGGTGAACATCAGCGTGGGCTCGCGCAGCTTGCCGCTGTTGCGCGTGGCGGTCTCGGCACGCGCCTCGCTGTCGAGCAGCACGGCCGCGACGGTGGCGGCCAGGTCGCCGTTCCTGCCGCTGCCCCAGCTCTTGTCGAAGTACGTGTACTTGCCGCTGCTGAACGCGGCCGACACGCGGGCCACGTACTGCGGCGTCGGGTTGCTGGTGACAAGCTGCTGGATCAGCTGCTTGCCGATGAAGGGCGCGGTGTTGGGATGTGCCATCAGGCTGTCGAGCACGGTCTCGAGCGCGGCCGGGGCCTTGGTGCCGGCCGCGAGCTGGGCGCCGCCCAGCAGGTCGCGCGCGGTGGTGTCGTGGAACTTGTCGACCGCGATCATGTCGCCGCCGTAGTAGCGGCAGTTCATGCCGGTCGGGTAGCAGCCGTACGAGGTGGCGCCGCCGGCCGGGTAGGTCCAGCCGGTCAGCGCGAAGGCATAGGCGCGCACGGTGTCGTTGCTGTAGGTCGGCACGCACTTGCCGGTCTTCAGCGAACCGTCGGTGTTCAGCTCGCAGGTGCCGATCGAGAACAGCTGCAGCAGCTCGCGCGCGTAGTTCTCGTTCGGCGCGGCCTTGTCGTTGTTCGCGTTGTTCAGGAAGTCGCCCATCACCGGCGACAGCGTCACCTTCTTGAGCACGTCGCGGTAGTTGCCGAACGCGTTGTCGAGCAGGTTGTTGTAGTAGACGCGGAAGCCGTAGTTGCCGCTGACCTCGAGGCTGTTGACGACGACGACCTGCTGCAGCGCGAACGCGACGCGCTGGCGCAGCTGGTCGGGCTGCTTCACCGCGTTGCGGTAGAAATCCCACAGCAGCGGCTCGGTCGAGAACCAGTCGCGCCAGCAGTCGGGCTCGTTGACGTGGGCCGGCAGCTCGCAGAAGTCGGTGGCGCTGGTGTTCTGGTGGATCTCGCCGGTCTTGCCGCTGGTGTAGCGCGAGCTGTTGAGCGCCATCTGCGCGGTGATCCAGGCGGCGGCGCCCTTGGACTTGATGTCGGTGACGAGGGCCTCGCTCGGGCCGAAGCTGGCCTGGTCGGCGAGGCGGACGGCGTCGCGCTGAGTGGCGGTGGCC
>NZ_JBFUFP010001067.1:0-1804 GCF_056403375.1 Rhizobacter sp. P2_H2 | reverse complement strand
CGGCGCAGCCAGTCCACCGGGGCGCGTTCGTCGTCGTCGATGAACGCCAGCCAGTCGCCGCGCGCGCACTCGACGCTGCGGTTGCGCGTCAGCGAGATGTTCTGCTCGGGCTGGATGTCGTAGTCGATCGCGAACGGCGCACCGGCCGCACGCCGCCGCTCGACGACGGCACGCGCCGTGCCGCGTGCGTCGTTGTCGACCACCACCACCTGGCTGGGCAGGCACTGCTGCGCGACCAGGTCGTCCAGCAGCGCGCCGAGCCGCTCGGGCCGGCGGTAGGTCGCGATGCACACGCTGATGCTCATGACGGCGGCGGCATGGGCGGCCGGTCCAGGCGGCGCGCGGCCGCGATGGCCGTCGCCAGTTCCTGCTGCGCACGGAACAGGTTCCACACCAGCAGCGCGAGCGCGCTCACGTTGAAGATCGCCGACCAGCCGAGCGCGAAGGTGAGCAGCGCGGCCAGCACCACGAAGAACATCAACCGGATCAGGTGGAAAGGCGCCTCCGGCCAGGCCTTGCCGCTCAGCCGGTAGACGTGGTACGGCACCCACTTGGCGAGCACGTGCGCACCGAGCGCGGCGGCCCCGATCGGCACGATCGGCACCAGCACGACGAAGGCCGCCGCGCGCGCGAACTGCAGGCCGGCGAACAGCCACACGCGGGTGGCCTTGTCGACCCGGTTGTAGCCGGTGAACCAGAGCTGCGTGGCGGCCAGCACCGCGACCCAGGCCGCCAGGTCAGCCGCCTGCAGCGGATCCGGCCAGCGCACCAACGCCGCGCCGATCGCGCCGCAGCCGAGGGCCCACAGCCACGGCGCCCAGCGCGGCGTGGCGATGCCGTGCTCGTGGAAGGCGGCGCTCAGCTTCGGTTCGGCCTCGAAGCGCGCGCCGCTCGCATCGTTGTCGACATAGCCGCGCTCGTAGATGGCCCAGAACGACACCAGCAGGAACAGCAGGCCGGCCACGTGCGGCACCGGCGAGGCCGCCAGCGCCGTCGAGCACAGCACCCAGAACGCGAAGTCCTCCTGCAGCACGCCGCGCACGATGTAGCGCTCGCCCGGCCGCTTGACGTGCGTGAGGTACTGGCCCGGCAGGTACACGCCGCTCAGCGCGTGGCGGTAGCGTGCCTCGGGCCACACCGCCCGCAGCGGGTGGGCACAGGCGTTCAACAGGCCGAGGTCCTGCGCCGAATCGGTCAGCACCAGCGCGCGCGCGACCGTCTCGCCGCCGAGCGCGCCCACCACCATGTGCAGCTTGCCGTCGCGCCGGTCGGCGAAGCACGACAGGCGCGCCGCGACGATCTGCGCCTGCGGCAGCCCGAGCGCGGCGACCAGCGGCGCGACGATCGGGTGGAAGCCGGCGGTCGTGATGATGGGGGTGGTCGTGGCGCCGGGCGCGTCGAGCGCCGCCTGCAGGCGCCGGTTGGCATGGGCGCCGGCGAGCGCGGCGACCCGCGCCCGCCAGCGCCGGGCGATCCACGGGAAGCAGCCCATCACCAGGCGCACGCGCCACACGTCGCGCGTCGGTTCGCCGCCGGTCCAGCGCCACGGCTTGAGCGCGTCGAGCAGGCGCAGCAGCAGCAGCGCCGCCAGGCGCGGGCGGGCCGAGTCGATGAAGTCCTCGGTCGAGTTGCGCAGGTACAGCGTCTCGTCCAGGTCGAGCAGGATCGGGCCGCGGTGCGCGCGGATCGCCCCGAGCGCCGCTTCGGGCGTCACGTCATGCGGCGTCGCGATGTGCAGCGCGCTCACGGCACCGCCATCCGGCCGCGCCCTGCCGGACCGTCGCGCCGTGGCGCGGTGCGGTGC
>NZ_JBFUFP010001066.1:0-1805 GCF_056403375.1 Rhizobacter sp. P2_H2 | reverse complement strand
GCCCGTTCCCGCAGAACGCGTTGCGCGGCGTGATCGCCTTCGACAACCCGCCRCAGGTCACGCTGAACGGCAAGCCGGCACAGCTCGCCCCGGGGGTGCGCATCCGCGGCCAGAACAACCTGCTGGTGCTGACCGGCCCGCTGGTCGGCAGCAAGCTGGTCGTGCACTACACCACCGAGTTCACCGGGCTGATCAAGGACGTGTGGATCCTGCGCGACGACGAGATCAAGGTCGTGCCGTGGCCGACCACGGTCGAGCAGACGCAGACCTGGAGCTTCGACCAGGCCGCGCAGGTCTGGACCAAGCCGTGACGAGGTCGTGATGGAAGAACGCACCAAGAAGGTCTACATCAAGACCTTCGGCTGCCAGATGAACGAGTACGACTCGGACAAGATGTCCGACGTCATGCACGCGGCCGAAGGCTATGAACCCACGCAGGACCCGGAGCAGGCCGACCTGATCCTGTTCAACACCTGCTCGGTGCGCGAGAAGGCGCAGGAGAAGGTGTTCAGCGACCTCGGCCGGGTCAAGCACCTGAAGGCCAAGGGCGTGATGATCGGCGTCGGCGGCTGCGTCGCGAGCCAGGAAGGCGCGGCCATCATCGAACGCGCGCCGTACGTCGACGTGGTGTTCGGCCCGCAGACGCTGCACCGCCTGCCTGAGCTGCTGAAGCAGCGCCAGCGGCAGCAGCGCCCGCAGGTCGACATCAGCTTCCCCGAGATCGAGAAGTTCGACCACCTGCCGCCGGCGCGCGTCGAGGGCGCGACGGCCTTCGTCTCGATCATGGAAGGCTGCTCGAAATACTGCAGCTACTGCGTGGTGCCGTACACCCGCGGCGAAGAGGTCTCGCGGCCGTTCGACGACGTGCTGGTCGAGGTGGCGGGCCTGGCCGACCAGGGCGTGAAGGAAGTGACGCTGCTGGGCCAGAACGTCAACGCCTACCGCGGCGCGATGGGCGATACCAGCGAGATCGCCGATTTCGCACTGCTGATCGAGTACGTCGCCGCGATCCCCGGCATCCAGCGCATCCGCTACACCACCAGCCACCCGAACGAGTTCACGAACCGGCTGGTCGAGGTGTACGGCCGCGTGCCGCAGCTCGTGAACCACCTGCACCTGCCGGTGCAGCACGGCAGCGACCGCATCCTGATGGCGATGAAGCGCGGCTACACGGTGCTCGAGTACAAGAGCACGATCCGCAAGCTGCGCGCGGTGCGGCCGGACATCAGCCTGTCGAGCGACTTCATCGTCGGCTTCCCCGGCGAGACCGAGGACGACTTCACGAGGATGATGAAGCTGATCGACGACGTCGGCTTCGATTCGAGCTTCAGCTTCATCTACAGCCCGCGCCCCGGCACGCCGGCCGCGGCGCTCGCCGACGACACGCCGCATGAGACCAAGCTCGCCAGGCTGCAGCACCTGCAGGCGGTGATCGAGGACAACCAGCGGCGCATCGGGCAGTCGCGCGTCGGCACGGTGCAGCGCATCCTGGTCGAAGGCCCGTCGCGCAAGGATGCGGACGAGCTGATGGGCCGCACCGAGTGCAACCGCATCGTCAACTTCGCCGGCCCGGCACGGCTGGTCGGGCAGATGATCGACGTGAACATCACGCTGGCCTACCCGCATTCGCTGCGGGGCGAGGTGGTGACGCGGGACGAAGTGGCGGTCGTCTAGCGCCGGCCGGGTCCGAAACCGGCCCACCAGAGGGTGAGCGCGCAGCCGACGACCATCGCGCCATAGGTGGCCATCTTGCCGTCCCGGCCCAGCCAGGCCAGGCCGACGATGGTCACCACGCTGGCCACGCC
>NZ_JBFUFP010001065.1:0-1807 GCF_056403375.1 Rhizobacter sp. P2_H2 | reverse complement strand
CGTCCGGTGCGCCTCTGGCTGGCCGAGCTGGCCGACATCGCCGGCCGGCCGCTGCCGCCGCCCGGCGCCGCCACGGCACCGCAGCGCACGCTGATGTATGTGCTGAACGCGCGCGCCGGCACGCTGGTGCTGACGCTGCACCTCGGCAGCCTGCGGCGCACCGGCGAGCTCGGCTCGCACCGGCCGCACTCGCCGAGCGTGATCGACATGCTGCGCAACCGGCCCGCCTACCTGGCGCCGGCCGACCTGGAGATCCTGGCCGCGTTGCTGCCGCTGCTCGGCCCGAACGCCAGCACCGGCTCGCTGCCGTTGCGCGGCCGCGATGCGCTGGCGGTGATCGAGCTGATCCTGCGCAGCGGGCGGGCGTGGATCGTGCCGCCGCTGCTCGGCGAGCTGCCGCACCCGCCCGGCGCGGTGGCGCAGCGCATCGACGAGCCGCTGCCGGTCTCGCTGCACTGGTTCGCCGACGAGATGGGCGACTGGCACACGCAGTGGCGCGGCCCTGCCGACGAGCCGGTGGTCATCGTGATGCTGCCCGAGCCGCAGGCGATCGACCTCGGTGGGCTGACGCTGCGGCCGGCCGCGTTGCAGGGCGTGCCGGCCGAGGCGCCGGTGATCGACTGGCTGACGCGCATGCCGCCGGTGCCGGCCGAGCTGCTGTCGTCGTTCACCGACCGCCTGCAGGAGCTGGCCGCGCAGCGCGGGCTGCAGCTGCCGGTGCCCGACGAGCAGGCGCGCGCGCTGCGCAACCTCGGCACGCTGCCGCTGGTGCCGGTGCTGCGGCTGGGCACCTGCGTCGATGCGGCCTCCGAGGCGATGCTGCACCAGCGCTTCGGCACCCGCGCGAGCCGCCCGCTGGTCAGCGACCATGCGCCGCGCCAGGCCTCGGTGCAGCTGCTGCTGCGCTACCGCGTGCCGGGCATGCCGCCGATCGACTACCACCTGCCCGCCGCCCCGGCCGAGACCACCTTCCTCGACGCGACCCGCGTCAGCGGTGCCACCACCGCGCAGCTGACGCGCTTCGACCGCGATGCCGATGCCGAGGCGGCCGCGGTGCGCGCGATGGCCGACCCGCTGCGGCTGCGGCCATGGAGCCTCGCGGCGGGCGCGGCGATGCAGCGGCAGTCGAGCTTCGGCAGCGGACGCATCGTCAGCGCCGGCTACGGCGTCGCGCTGGAGGGGCAGCCGATGATCTTCGTGCCGCAGCAGCGCGACCAGTGGGCGCACCTGCTGACGCAGGAGGTGCCGCGCCTGAAGGAGCAGGGCTGGCTGGTCGAGGTCGACGACGACTTCCCGTTCGAGCTGCACGAGGCCGACGACTGGACCGTCGACCTGCAGCAGGAGCCGGGCGGCGACTGGTTCCGGCTCGGGCTGAAGCTCTCGGTCGAGGGCCAGCCGGTCAACCTGGTGCCGCTGCTGGTGGGCCTGGTGCAGGGCGGCTGGCTGAAGGTCGACAGTGCGCTGCGCGCCGGCACCGGCGAGGTGCTGGTGCCGTGGCCGGACGACACGCCGCCGTCGACGCCGCTGCCGCTGGGCGCGCCGGCGCGGCAGCGGCTGCTGCGCGTGCCGGTGCAGCGCATCGCGCCGCTGCTCGACTGGCTGCGCGGCGTGTTCGAGAAGCCGACGCTGAAGGCCGCCGACCAGGTGCTGCAGCTGTCGCGCTTCGACCTCGGCACGCTCGATGCGCTGGCGGTCGGCGCACGCGTGGTCGCGCCGCCGAGCCTCGATGCGCTGATCCGCGAGCTGCGCGGCCTGGGGAATGGCAAGAATGGCAGCGGGCTGCCGCCGGTGCAGCCGTCGCCCGAGG
>NZ_JBFUFP010001064.1:0-1810 GCF_056403375.1 Rhizobacter sp. P2_H2 | reverse complement strand
GATGGGGAGTAACAGCTGTGAAACACCTCTGCAAAATCAGATGATCAACCCGGCATGGCAGCGCTGGCCTCGAACAGTTCGGCTCGCAAGCCACTGAACCAGCCCGGCGAGAGCAACCAATGCCGGACCCGATGCGAGTGCCGCTGCGCCTGCGCGAGTTGCTGCCTGCATCGCAGTCCGCGTCCCTCATCCAGCCACAACGCCGCGCACATCAGCCTCGCCAGGCTCGCCGCTTCGAAGCAGTCCGCCACGGGAAGTGGCTGTTCCTCGATCAGGTACAGGCAGGTCAGCAACGCTGCAAACGCGAACAGCCCCGGTGTCCCCTTGGACTGCATGGCCCGACCGCCCGACTCGACTGCCCGCGACCCCTGGGATGCGACCATCGATTCGGCGTCGGCTGGATCGCCCAGCGGAGGAAAGAGATGGAAGAAGGCCTGTGACGTTTCGTCGGGTCGTTCATGGAGCAGTCGCAAGGTCAGTCGAACGAGGTCCACGAGACGCTGTACCCGCCTCTCGCCTGGCCCTTGCGATATTGCGGTGGGCGACAAGGCCTCGTGCAGCAGGAGCAGGCCATCGGCCAGCGGCATGCTGCTCGACACAGACAGGGAATCTGCCCTTGTCGCCCCCAGCGCCGCCAGCCGCAGGCGGGGATCGAGTGGCTCGGCGGTCTCGAGCGATCTGCGCAATCGGTGAAGCGCACGATGCCGATCCTTGCCCGTCGATGCGAACAGGGAAGACAAGCCATCCGGCAGCGTGATGCCCATCGCCTGCGCACGCCGGCTCCGCGCTGCCAGGGGCAGCAGCAGCAGGCACTCGAGCATGGCGGGCCGGAGGTCCGAGCCGAATCGATTCAAGGCCGCGCGAAGCATCGGATGCGACACCAGCGAACGACACGGAGGGCGAGCGCCCTCGGTGTCGGCCAGCATGCGGAGCAGTTGGCGCATCGGTTGTCGCTCCAGCAGCGAGGGATCCGACACCACACGACCGAGCAGGTCGTCGAGCATGCGCATGCCCAGCATGGAAGTGCACATGACTTCGAACACAGGGCTGCGCAGCAACTGCCTCTGCAAGCTCCGGACACCGCTTGATGAGGCATTGATTCCCTTGTGCGAGGAGATCTCGACGCACAGCTGGAATGCGTCAATGCCGCAAAGCGCCATCGCACAGCGGACCGTGGCGGGCTCCAACGCAAGCTGCTCCAGCCTGTCGCGCATCGTGATGTCGTCAAGAAGCTCCTTCGACCGACTCATCGCCCGCATGACCAGTGCGAGCAACTTTGCCCGGTCGCTGGCTCGCTCGGGTCGAAGGTCCGCACGCACGATGTCGAACCATTGGCGCGCTTCAGCAGGATCGATCTCCAGTGCCTGATCCAGTCGGGCGTGAGCGAAGGCCATGAACGCAACGCCATGCAATTCCCAACGGAAGGAACGCTGCCGGCAAGACGGATCAGACTCCCAGTAGACGGCCTCGGATCCGCCAGAGCGGACGAACGTGAAGGGGAACACGCCAGTGTGCAGGTCGTCGCGTGCCGACCGGATCTGCGAGATCCGATCGAGTCGCGCGCCAAGGCATGCCAGGAAGCGTGAATGCCACCGGCCCGGCGTGACCTCGTCGCAGCGCCGCACCCATTGTTCGATCGCTTCGCGCCCCCAGCCAGGGCAGTCCGCCGCCACGTCGGCTGCAACCTGCAGAATCGTTGCCTCGGAGCCCCCCGTGCACGTGCCCGATGCCACCGCCTGCAGCACACAGCACACGCTGGTCATGTGGTCGAGCTGCACCAGCCTGCTGTCCCGCGTGGGCAGCCTGATGT
>NZ_JBFUFP010001063.1:0-1814 GCF_056403375.1 Rhizobacter sp. P2_H2 | reverse complement strand
CTGCGGGATGGTGCGCGGGAAGCCGTCGAACAAGAAGCCCTTCGCGCAATCGGGCTGGGCGATGCGCTCCTTCACGAGACCGATGATGATGTCGTCGCTGACCAGGCCGCCCGCGTCCATCACCTTCTTGGCCGCCACGCCGAGCGGGCTGCCGGCCTTGACAGCCGCACGCAGCATGTCGCCGGTGGAGATCTGCGGGATGCCGAACTTCTGGCAAATGAACGCCGCTTGCGTGCCCTTACCGGCGCCTGGCGCGCCCAGCAGAATCAGTCTCATCAGTCTTCCTCAATTTATGGAATTCGTGGCCGCGGTGCCAGCCGGCGCAGGCACGGGCTTTTGCCATCGAGAATAGCATGCGACTTCCTGCGCGAAACTGACGCAGGGCAGGTCGCCGGGCCCTCGGCGCCCCCGGGTTTACACCGGCTTCGCAGGTGCGCGATTCACCCGATCAGTGCCCGCTCAGCGCCCGATCTGCGCCCGAACACGGGCCAGGTCTTCGGGCGTGTCGACCCCCGGCCCGGGGCGCACCGCGCTCACGTGCACCGCGATGCGATGCCCATGCCACAGCACGCGCAACTGCTCCAGCGATTCGGTCTGCTCGAGCGGGCAGGGCGGCAGCTTCGGGAAATCCCTCAGGAAGCCGGCGCGGTAGCCGTAGAGGCCGATGTGGCGCAGCGGCGGGGGAGACGACAGCGCCTCGATGCCCGAGGCATAGCCGTCGCGCCACCACGGGATCGGCGCGCGCGAGAAGTAGAGCGCGCGGCCCGCGCCGTCGAGCACGACCTTCACGACGTTCGGGTTGCGCAGCTCGTCGACGCTGTCGATCGCATGCGCCGCGGTGCTCATCGGGCAGTCGGGCTGCGATTGCAGCAGCGCCGCGCAGGCGTCGACCAGTGCGGGCTCGATCAGCGGCTCGTCGCCCTGCACGTTGACGACGATCTCGCCGGGCTGCAGGCCCAGCAGTGCGCAGGCCTCGGCGAGGCGATCGCTGCCGGTCGGGTGGTCGGTGCGCGTCAGCACGCAGGCCACGTCGTGCGCGCGACAGGCGGCGACGATCTCCGCATCGTCGGCGGCCACCACCACCTGCTGCGCGCCCGACAGCGCGGCGCGGCGGGCGACGCGCACGATCATCGGCAGCCCGCCGATGTCGGCCAGCGGCTTGCGCGGCAGCCGCGTCGACTGCAGCCGTGCCGGCACGAGGACGGTGAAGCTCACGCGCTGCTCCCGGCCTCGGCAGGCGCGGTGTCCAATGAGCGCGCCTCGGTCTCGAGCATGATCGGCATGCCGTCGCGCACCGGGAAGGCCAGGCGGTCGGCGTTGCACACCAGTTCGTGCGCCGCATCCTGCGGCGGGCGCTTGTGCTCCAGCGGCCCCTTGCACAGGGGGCACACCAGCAGTTGAAGCAGTCGGGTGTCCATCGGGCGTCCTCGGGTCAATGGTGGGCTCGCTGCGGAAGCAGCGCGAGCAGCTCGGCGGCGAAGGCCGGCGGAAGCTGGAAGTCTAGCGTCGCGACCCACACGCGGGTCGTGCCGAGGCGCGCGGGATCGAGCTTGACGGCATCTTTCTCGGTGACGACCACGTCGGCCGTGTCGGACGCCCAGGGCAGCTGCGCGAAATCGTGGTGATCGGGCAGCGGCAGCTCGGCGATGTCGAGGCCGGCCTCGCGCAGCATCGAGAAGAAGCGCTGCGGATGCGCGAGCCCGGCGGCGGCGAGCAGGCGGCGGCCGCGCAGGTCGGTGGCAGCGGCGGACGTGCCCTCCAGCCAGGCCTGCAACGGCGTGAAGCGGCGCAGGCCGCGCTGCACGACATGACCC
>NZ_JBFUFP010001062.1:0-1816 GCF_056403375.1 Rhizobacter sp. P2_H2 | reverse complement strand
GTACAACTTCGCGTTCACGCCGGTGGTGCACGACAACGACGCCTGGTACGACATGAAGGCCAACAAGTTCGAGCGCCCGACCGACGGCTTCATCCCGATCCACATGCCGAAGAACACCGGCGCCGGCTTCATCATCGCCGGCCTCGCGGCGGCGGTCGGCTTCGCGATGATCTGGCAGATGTGGCTGCCGGCCGTGCTCGGCTTCGTCGCGATGATGGCGGCGATCATCGTCCACACCTTCAACTACAAGCGCGACTTCCACATCGGCGCGGATGAAGTCGTCCGCACCGAGAACGCACGCACCCAGATGCTCGCTGCCCATGTCTGATCTCACCTTGAACCCTGCCGCGGTCGACCCGACCGCGCCGCGCTACTACCTGCGCGAGGAACACCATCCGGAGAACGGCACCCTGCTCGGGTTCTGGCTCTACCTGATGAGCGACTGCCTGGTCTTCGCGTGCCTGTTCGCCGTCTACGGCGTGCTGGGCCGCAGCTACGCGGCCGGCCCGTCGGGCGCCGACCTGTTCGACCTGCCGCTGGTGGCGGTGAACACCTCGCTGCTGCTGCTGTCGTCGATCACCTACGGCTTCGCGGTGCTCGAGATGCAGCGCAAGCGGCTGCGCGCCACGCTGGTGTGGCTGGGCGTCACCGGGCTGTTCGGCCTGGGCTTCCTGAGCCTGGAGCTGTACGAGTTCGCGCACCTGATCCACGAAGGCGCCGGCCCGCAGCGCAGCGCGTTCCTGTCGTCGTTCTTCACGCTGGTGGRCACGCACGGCCTGCACGTCACCTTCGGCATCGTCTGGCTGGTCACGCTGATGTTCCAGCTCGGCAAGCACGGGCTGACCGCGCCGAACCGCCGCCGCGTGATGTGCCTGTCGATGTTCTGGCACTTCCTGGACGTCGTCTGGATCGGCGTCTTCACGTTCGTCTACCTGATGGGGGTGCTGCCGTGAGCGCACATGACCACGATCACGATCACCACGATGACCACGGTCACGACAGCGGCCACGCTCCCAGCACGCTGAAGGGCTACGCCACCGGCTTCATCCTGTCGGTGATCCTGACGGCGATCCCGTTCTGGCTGGTGATGGGCAAGGCGTTCAACAACTCCAGCACCACCGCGCTGGTGATCCTCGGCTTCGCCGCGGTGCAGATCGTCGTGCACATGGTGTACTTCCTGCACATGAACGCCCGCTCGGAAGGCGGCTGGACGATGCTGGCGCTGATCTTCACGCTGGTGCTGGTGGTGATCACGCTGAGCGGTTCGTTGTGGGTGATGTTCCACATGAACAGCAACATGATGCCCACGATGCACGACATGCGGGTCAGACCTTGACCCCCCCCGAAGCGCTTCGCGCCTCCCCCCCGGGGGGGCGCCCCCGATGGCCCGGCAAAGCCGGTTCCATGGGGGCCGCTGGGTTGGGAGTGCTTCTCGCGGCGGCCGGCTTGCTGGCCGCCGTTTTCATTTCACTCGGCACCTGGCAGGTGCAGCGGCTGGCCTGGAAGCTGGACCTGATCGAGCGGGTCGAGCAGCGGGTCCGTGCGGCGCCGGTCGAGGCGCCCGCCGGGCCCGTCACCGCGGCGGCCGATGAATACCGGCACGTCGTGCTGCACGGCCGCTTCCTGCACACGCAAGAGACGCTCGTGCAGGCCGTCACCGAGCAAGGCCCCGGCTGGTGGCTGCTGACGCCACTGCAGCAGGCCGACGGCCGCAGCGTGCTGGTCAACCGCGGCTTCGTCACCACCGGATCGAAAGCCCTCGCCGCGCGCCCCGACGGCGAGGTCGCCCTCACCGGCCTGCTGCGCCTGACCGAGC
>NZ_JBFUFP010001061.1:0-1818 GCF_056403375.1 Rhizobacter sp. P2_H2 | reverse complement strand
GTGCCGCTACCGGGCCGCCGCGGCGGCCTTGCTGCTGGGCGACCGGGGGCGTTCGATCGACGCCTTGTCGTTGCTGGCGGCGGCGTCCAGCCCGTGGCAGCAGCGTGCATTGCGCTGGGTGCTGAAGGTGCTGGACGGAGCCGACGCACGCGCGCTGCTGGCGCTGCTGGCGGCTCAGCCCGAAGCAATGCATGCGCTCATCGCGGGCGTCGGGCACACGGGCGACGTGCGCTATGCCGAGTGGCTGATCGAGCGCATGGGCGATCCCGCCACCGCGCGGCCGGCCGGCGAGGCCTTCAGCTTCATCACCGGCGCCGACCTGGCGGCTCTCGGGCTGGACCGTCCGGCACCGGACGACATCGATGCCGGACCTGGCGACGACCCTGCCGATGACCGCGTGGCGATGGACATGGACGAAGACCTGCCGTGGCCGCAGCAGGCGGCGGTGGCGGCCTGGTGGCGCAGCCAGGCGGGCCGCTTCAGGTCCGGGGTGCGCCATTTCCTCGGGCAGGTCATGAGCCCGCCGCATTGCGTCGAGGTGCTGAGGCGCGGCTACCAGCGGCAGCGCATCGCGGCCGCGCAGCACCTGTGCCTGGCGGCACCCGGCGCGGTGGCGTTTCCGGTGGATGCGCCGGCGTGGCGGCAACTGCAGCTGCTGACGCCGGCCGGGTCGACGTGAAGGGTCAACGCGAAGATGCCTTCCTCGGGGCCGCTGCGCGACGCTTCGCCACCGGCCGCAGCCCCCGCAGCTGCGCATCGATCACCCCTTGTCCCTCGTCCGCCAGGAACTGCTTGAACGCCGACGTCACCTGCGGCAGGCGGCGTGACGCCAGGTGCATCGCGTACCAATCCCGCTGCAGCGGGTTGCCGGCCATCGGCAGCACCGCCAGCAGCCCCGCCTCGAGTTCCAGCGCGCAGGTGTGCAGCGACAGGAAGGCCACGCCGAAGCCGGCGGCGCACATGTGCTTGATGGCCTCGTTGCTCGACATCTCCGAGCCGATGCGCAGCGGCACGCCGGCCTCCTTGTAGAGCCGCTCCAGCGTCGTGCGGGTGCCCGAGCCGCGCTCGCGCGCCAGCAGGTTCGCCTCCACCAGGTCGGCCAGTGCCGGCCGGCGCTGCTTCATCAGCGGATGCTCCGGCGACGCGAGGAACGCCATCGGGTGCTTCGCGAACGCCACCGCCGTCGTCTTCAGCTCGGCCGGTGGCCGGCCCATGATCGCGATGTCGACCTCCTGCGTCGCCAGCATGCGCACGATCTCGTCGCGGTTGCCCACCTGCAGCTTCACCTTCACCTCCGGGTGCTGGCCGGCAAAGGCCACCAGCAGCGGCGGCAGCAGGTACTCCGCCGTCGTCACCGCACCCACCCGCAGCGTGCCCGAGAACAGCCCGCGCTGCGCCGCCATCTCGTCGCCCGCCTCTCGCCACAGCTCGAGGATGCGCGCCGCATAGCCGGCCATCAGCTCGCCCGCGGCCGTCAGGCGCACGCCGCGCCCGCTCTTCTCCAGCAGCGGCGCCCCCGCGCTCTCCTCCAGCAGCTTCAGCTGGATCGACACCGCCGGCTGTGTCAGGTGCAGCTCGCTCGCGGCACGCGACACGCTGCCCAGCCGCGACACCGCATGGAAGGCCGCGAGCTGGCGGAAGGTGGCGTTCTTGAGCATCAGTCGAAGCTTATGGGTTGACGAAAAGAATCAATTATTCCGAATGCATCGCGATCCCTACATTCGACTCAACCGAGCAAGGAGAGTGTCCATGGGCCACATGAAAGACGCAACGCAGATCACCGATGCCAGGAAACGCTATTCGGCCGGCGTACTGAAG
>NZ_JBFUFP010001060.1:0-1820 GCF_056403375.1 Rhizobacter sp. P2_H2 | reverse complement strand
TTGTTGACCGTTCGTCACTCTTGCCGCGTAACAAACCTTCGATTATCGGCGAAAGAAAGCGTTACGTCAAAGTCACGCCGCAAAGTCAGGTTGGATTGGCGAGTTTCATGCGCTGCATGCGCTGCCTTCTCTGGGCGTCGAGTTCGCGCCATTGCACCAGGGCCGCGGGGTCGGTTTCGGCCTGGCGGATCAGCACCTGCAGGCGCGCCGACAGCAGCTCGACCCACATGCCGTCGATCACGCGGCGCAGGTCGGCGAACTGCATTTCGTCCTGCAGCACACCCGGCGGGACGAGGCGGCGGCCTTCGTCCRCCCATTCGCCGTCGTGCAGTGCCTGCTCGAGCACGGCCCATGGCGTGGCGCCGTGTTCCAGCAGGTGGCGCTCCAGCCAGGTGACCAGCGATCCGTGCGGCGCCGGCAGCTCGTGCAGCAGTTGGTGGTCGTCGGTGCCGAGCTGGTCCCACCAGTCGCTGTGCAGCAGCAACAGCCGCAGCACGGTGTCGGCCGGGCTGGTCGGCACGGTGCGCGTCTTCGACTGCGGCGGGAAGGGGCCGCTTTCCTCGTAGCGATCGCGCTCGCCGCGCTTGCCCTTCCACTCCTTGGTCCATTCCTTGGTCCACTTGCGGCCGCCGCTGCTGCTCTCCCGCCGCTGGAAGCGCTCGCGCGGCGCGGCCGGGGCGCCGTCGTCCGGTGGCGGGCCGTAACCGTCGTCGTCGGGCGGCTCGTGGCGGGAGGAGGGCGATCCGCCGCCGTGCCGCGGCGCGGCCGAGGCCTGCCACAGCTGCGTCAGGTCGGCCGATGCGATGCCGCCCTGCTGCGCCAGCTCGGCCAGCAGCTGCAGCTTCAGCGCACCCTCCGGCAGCGCCGACCAGAGCGGCCTGGCGTTGGCGAGGAACTTGGCCCGGCCCTCGGCCGTCGACGGGTCGCCGCCGTCACGGGCCGCCTCGAGCAACTGGCGCGACAGMGGCACCGCCTGCGCGACGCAGGTCTCGAAGGCTTCGGCACCCAGCTCGCGCACGTACGAATCCGGGTCATGCTCGGTCGGCAGGAACAGGAAGCGGACGGTGCGGGTGTCGCTGGCATGCGGCAGCGAGGCTTCGAGCGCCCGCCCGGCTGCGCGCCGCCCGGCGGCATCGCCGTCGAAGCTGAACACCACCGATTCGGTGAAGCGGAACAGCTTCTGCACATGCTCGGCCGTGCAGGCCGTGCCCAGCGTCGCCACGGCGTTGTCGAAGCCGTGCTGCGCGAGCGCGACGACGTCCATGTAGCCCTCGACCACCAGTGCATAGCCGCGCTTGCGCAGCCCGGCGCGCGCCTCGTGCAGGCCGTAGAGTTCGCGGCCCTTCACGAACACCGGCGTCTCCGGCGAGTTCAGGTACTTCGGTTCGCCCTTGTCGAGCACGCGCCCGCCGAAGCCGATCACGTCGCCCTGCACCGAGCGGATCGGGAACATGATGCGGTCGCGGAAGCGGTCGTAGCGCTTGCGCTCCTCGTCGTTCTCGCCCTGCGAGATGACGAGGCCGCTCTCCTCGAGCAGCGGGTCGTCGTAGCGCGGGAACACGCTCGCCAGCGCCCGCCAGCCGTCGGGTGCATAGCCCAGGCCGAAGGCGGCGGCGATCTCGCCGCTCAGGCCGCGGCCCTTCAGGTAGTCGATCGCCCGCGGGCTGCCCTTGAGCTGCTTGCGGTAATGCTCGCTGGCCTTGGCGAGCACGTCGCTGAGGGTGGCCTGGCGCTCCTTCAGCTCGGCGGCGCGCTCGCGCTCCTGCGGCGAGCGGTCGTCCTCCGGCACGGTGAGCCCGGCCTGCTGGGCCAGGTCGCGC
>NZ_JBFUFP010001059.1:0-1823 GCF_056403375.1 Rhizobacter sp. P2_H2 | reverse complement strand
GCATCACCATCAGCAATAAGCTCGGCCTGCATGCACGTGCCTCGGCCAAGCTCAGCAAGCTTGCCGGCAGTTTCCAGTGCGAAGTCCTGATGAGCCGCAACGGCCGCCAGGTCAATGCCAAGAGCATCATGGGCGTCATGATGCTCGCCGCCGGCCTCGGCACCGTGGTCGAACTCGAGACCTCCGGCGCCGACGAAGAGGCGGCGCTGCAGGCCCTCGTCACGCTGATCAACGACAAGTTCGGCGAGGGTGAGTGACCACGGGGCCGCGGCCCCGTTCGTTCACTGTCCCAGCTTCATTGCCCCAGGAAGTGCTTGCGGTAGCGCTGCGGCAGGTCGGCGATGCGCATCAGCATCGGCAGGTCGGCGGTGTTGAAGTCGGGATCCCAGGCCGGCGGGCCCAGCACCTTCGCGCCGCAGCGCAGGTAGCCCTTGATCAGCGCCGGCGCCTCGACGACCAGGTCGTGCTGCAGCTCGTCGACCGGCAGCGCGAGCCGCGGGCGCACCTGCAGTTCGATCGGCGCCAGGTGCGTGTGGCGCAACTGCTCCCACAGGCTGGCGGCGAAGTGGCCACCGTCGCGCATGCTGACGCTCGCGCAGCCGACCATCGTGTCCAGCTTGTTGCGCACCATGAACTCGGCCAGCGCGCCCCACAGCGCGAGGATCGCGCCGCCCGAGCGCCAGGCGGGGTGCACGCAGGAACGGCCCAGCTCCACCATCGTCGAGCGCAGCGGGCGCAGGCGGGTCAGGTCGAACTCGGTCTCGCTGTACAGGCCGCCGATGCGGCGCGCGGAATCCGGCGTCAGCACGCGGTAGGTGCCGATCACCGGCCCCGGCTCCCCGCCCTCGCCCGGTGCGCGCACCAGCAGGTGCTCGCAGAACGGGTCGAACATGTCGATGTCGTGGCCGGCGGGCGAGCCGTGCGGCACGCTCAGGCGTGCGCCCATCTCCTCGGCGAAGACCAGGTGCCTCAGGCGCTGCGCCTGGCGAACTTCGTCTTCATCGCGTGCCCAAACAACTTCCAGCTGAGCAGCATCGACCCGGCGCGCTTGTGGAGTGGGTGAGCTTTCGTGAAGTGACCTCCGGGACGTGTCACCACGCAAATCGGACAGAGGCATCGTCGGCAGGGGCAGGTCCCTCATGGCGTTCTCCTGTGAACTCCCGAGATGGTGGGTCCGCACGGTGACGCGTCCATGAAACCGGGATGACGCGCCGATGACATTGCGCGTTTCCCCGCGTGCGGGCGGGGCGTGCGCTGCTAGGATCGTCCGCATGAGCTTCCAGGTCTTCGGATTGCCGGTGTCACGGGGTGTCGCGATCGGCCGCGCGGTGATGGTCGCGTCGAGCCGCGTCGACGTCGCGCACTATTTCATCGAGGCGTCGCAGGTCGACTCCGAGATCGAGCGGCTGCGCACGGCGCGCGATGCGGTCGCGCAGGAGTTGACGACGCTGCAGCGCGAACTGCCGGCGGACGCACCGGGCGAGCTGTCGGCGCTGCTCGACGTGCACCTGATGCTGCTGCACGACGACTCGCTGACCGGTGCCACCAAGAACTGGATCCAGGAGCGCCACTACAACGGCGAGTGGGCGCTGTCGGCCCAGCTGGAGGTGCTGGCGCGCCAGTTCGACGAGATGGAGGACGACTACCTGCGCGAGCGCAAGGCCGACCTGGAGCAGGTGGTCGAGCGGCTGCTGCGTGCGATGGCGCGCGGGCCGTTGTCGGGTTCCGCGCCGGCGCCGGGCGTGAGTCCGCGGGATTTCGGCGGCGAGGACCCGCTGGTGCTGGTCGCGAACGACATCGCGCCGGCCGACATGCTGCAATTC
>NZ_JBFUFP010001058.1:0-1824 GCF_056403375.1 Rhizobacter sp. P2_H2 | reverse complement strand
CACTGTTTGACCACAGTGAGCGAAGCGAACGGAGGGAGTTTGGGCGACGGGCCATGAAACCAGTCAGCGGAGGGTAGTCATCGCCCCGCCAGGGGCGATGACCGACTTGGCCGGCGAGCCCCGGCCTCCCCACCCGCGCCTTTGCCTCAAGAGAAACTACCGACCAGCAACAACCACCGAACGAGGCGCGCATCGGTAGGTCCCACGGCCAGCTTCCTTGGCCTCGTACAAGGCCTTGTCGGCCCGCGCCATCAGCTCGCCCTCGCGGCTGTCGTCGCCTTCGTAGAACGAGATGCCGATGCTCGTCGTCACGCGCAACGAATGGCCCAGCACCCGCTGCTCCGCCGAGATCGCCGCCAGGATCTTGCGGGCCAGGAAGTGCGGCTCGTCCACCGTGTTCAGGCCCTCCAGGATCACGACGAACTCGTCGCCCGCCAGCCGCGCCACCGTGTCGGTCTTGCGCACGCTCGCCACCAGCCGCTGCCCGAAGGTCTTCAGCACCTCGTCGCCGCCCGCATGGCCCAGCGTGTCGTTGATGCCCTTGAACTTGTCGATGTCCATGAACATCAGCGCCATCGGCCGGCCACTGCGCCGGCAACGCGACATCGCCTCCGAGAAGCGCTCCTCGAACTGCCGCCGGTTCGCCAGGCCCGTCAGCGCATCCACGCGCGCCAGCGTCTGCAACTGGCGCTCGAATTCCTTCTGCGCCGAAATGTCGTTCGTCAGGCTGTACACGCCGATCACCCGGCCCTGCTCGTCGCGGTGCGGCAGGTAGTTCACCTGGAAATGCCGCGGCCCCTGCCCCAGCACCGCCACCGTCTCGAACTGCACCGTCTCGCCACGCAGCGCCCGCTCGATCTGCCGCTGCCGCAGCGCCATCACCTTCGGCGGCAACACGTCCTGCATGCGCCGCCCCATCGCATCGGCCACCGGGATGCCCGTCCAGGCCTCAAACACCGGGTTGCAGAACTGGAAGCGCAGGTCGGTGTCGACATACGTGATCAACGCCGGCACGTTGTCGGTGATCGTGCGCAGCCGCGCCTCGCTCGCGGCCAGCTGCGCCTGCGCCTGGTGGCGCTCGGTGATGTCCATCACCATGCCGTAGACCCCGGCGACACTGCCGTCCGGCCGCCGCTCGGGCACGTACTCGACCAGGTGGTGGTGCTCGCGGCCGAGCCAGTGACCGTGCCGCTCGTAGCGCACGCGCTCGCCGCGCAGTGCGGCTTCGATGTGCGGCGCGATCGAGGCGGACACCTCCGCGCCCAGCACGTCCTGCATGCGCTGGCCGATCATCGCCTTCGGGTCGAGGCCGACCATCGGCAGGTAGCGCGCATTCGCGAACTGGTAGCGCAGGTCGGCGTCGACATGGAACACCAGCGCCGGCAGGTTGTCCGACACCATCTGCAAGCGGCGCTCGCTGCTCGCCAGCCGCTGCGCCAGCGGCAGCACATGCGAGCGCAGCAGCCACGCCCCCACCACCACCAGCGCCACCAGCAAACCCGTCAGCAGGCGCAGCCGCGAGCGGATGTAGCCGAACAGCTCGCCGCTGTCGGTCTTGATCACCAGCCCCAGGTTGACGCCGCGCAACGGCGCGTAGCCGGCCTGCACCGGCACGCCGCGCAGGTCCCGCACCGAATCGGAGCCCGACATGCCGAGCAGGGCCTTCGAGATCGGCAGGAAGGGCTGGCCATCCGGCCGGTAGATCGCGATGTGGCGGCCCGCCTCGTAGAAGCGGCTCGGCAGGCACACCGCGTCCCCGTCGATGCGCGCACACAGCAGCGCATCGGTCGAATCGTCGCCGTGCTGCAGGTCGTACAGCAGCCC
>NZ_JBFUFP010001057.1:0-1827 GCF_056403375.1 Rhizobacter sp. P2_H2 | reverse complement strand
CAGCCGCACCGTGTAGGCCGTGAGGTCCACCGTGCCCACGGTCGGGTTGTAGATCTCCAGCGCCTTGTTGTTGCTGCTGCCTTCGACGTACTCGCTGAAGAACAGCTCCGGCGTGTCGCCGCTGCTCGGCGCGGCGCTCACGACGACCGTGCCGCTGCGCTCGGCCGTCAGGCCGCCCGCGCCGCTCAGCACCAGCTTCAGCGAGAAACTGCCGGCCGCGGCATAGGTGTGGCTGAGCGTCGTGACGCCAACGGCCGGGGCCTCGACCGTGCCGTCGCCCCAGTCGACCGACAGCGCGCTGCCGTTGCTCGCCGCGATGCCGGTGATGCTGACGGCCGTGCCCACCACGCCGCTGCCCGGCAGCGTCGCGGCCAGCGCCGGCACGATCACCGGCGCGTCGGCCGTGAGCGTCAGGCCGACCAGCACCGGGTCGTGGTCCGACGAGCGGAACGGCGTTGCCGCAAAGCGGTCGTCGGTCTTGAACTCGGTGTTGTAGTCGAGCACCAGCGGCTCGTCGGCGTTGACGTGCCACACGGTGACACCGCTCACCTGCGCGCCCAGCGTCTCGCTCGCGAACGCGTGGTCGAGTGCGCCCGATTCGCCGTTGAACACGTAGCTGTAGCGGGCCTCTTCCGGCAGGCGCTTCAGCAGCTCCTCGAAGCCGCCGCCTTCCAGGCTCTTGACCGGGTCCTCGTTCAAGTACGAGTTGAAGTCGCCGACCATCAGCACGTCGGCCTCGCCCGAGATGTCGGTGAGCTGAGTCACCCACTTCTGCAGCGCGAGCGCCTGCCGGAAGCGCGAGACGTTCCAGCAGCCCTGGCCGTTGTCGGCATCCAGGTCGGCGGCCGAGGCCGGGCACGAGCCCTTGCTCTTCAGGTGATTCACCACCAGCCAGAAGCCGCCGAGGTTGTCGACCGCGGCGAAGCGCTGCGCGACCGGCGGGCGCAGGCCTCCGTCGACCGCGAAGTCCGGGTCGGTCGGCACCATCGCATTGCCGATCGGCGTCAGGCGCGCCGGCTTGTAGATCATCGCGACGGTGATCGCATCGGTGCCGGGCTTGCCGGCGTCGATCCACGCGTAGGTGTTGGCACCCAGCTTCGCGTTGACCGCGCCGACCAGGTCGGCGAGGGCCACGGTGCCGTTGTTCTCGATCTCCATCAGCCCGAGCGCATCGGCATCCAGCCCGACGATGGTCTCGACCAGCTTCGCGCGCTGGCGCACCAGTTCATCCGCGGTATTGGCGCCGCGCTGGCCGAGCGTCGTGAAGAAGTTCAGCACGTTCAGGCTGCCGGCACGCAGCGTGCCGCCGACGGCCGCCGGTGCGGCAGGGCGCGGGTTGGCCGCGGTGAACGCGAGGGCCGCGACCGGGTGCACATGGAAGGCATCGGCCGTCCAGGTCATCACGCCGCGCACGCCGGCCACCGTGTCGCCGACGCGGCGCGTGCCGTTGGTGTCGGCGGCGGAGAGGTAGGGAATCGGTGTCGGGTTCTGGATGCCGGCGCCGTCGTCCAGCACGATCTTCGCGAGCACGTTCGCGGCGTTCACCTCGTCGCGCGTCGCACTGCCCGGGTGGTTGTTAGCCTGGAACAGCCGGCCGCCGGTGGACAGCACCAGCTCGCCGTAGCGGCCCAGGTTGTGGACTTCGGAGACGGTGAGCGTCTGCTTGAACTCGACCAGCATGCCTTCGACCGCTTCGAGGTCGCCGGCGCTGGCCAGCGGCAGCGTGACCTCGCGCGCGGCGATGGTGGGGCCGGCGCCGCAGGTGCTGATCGCGGTGACGGTGGCCAGCTCGGTCAGCCGCTCGGGGTCGGTGCTGCCGCTCTTGAA
>NZ_JBFUFP010001056.1:0-1832 GCF_056403375.1 Rhizobacter sp. P2_H2 | reverse complement strand
GCAGCAGGTCGACATCCTGGTGCCGAACGAGAGCGAGGCGGCGGTGCTGCTCGGCGMGGCGCTGGCACCGGCCGATGCAGCGGCGCGGCTGCGCGAGCGCGGGCCGGCGACGGTGATCGTCACGCTGGGCGCCGACGGCGTGCAGTGCGCCGACGAGCGCGGCAACGTGCACGCGCCGGCGCCGCGCACGCAGGCGGTCGACACCACCGGTGCCGGTGACACCTTCATCGGCGCGTTCGCCGCCGCGCGCTGTGCCGGCGTGGCCTTGCACGCCGCGATCGCGCATGCGCAGCGGGCCGCGGCGTTCAGCGTCGCGCGGCCCGGCACGATCGACGCGATGCCGTTCGCGCGCGACCTGCAACCGGCGGTCGAGGCGTCGTGAAGAAGACGCCGCTGCTGCACCGGGACTTGTCGCTGCTGGTCGCGCGGCTGGGCCATGGCGACCTGGTCGTGATCGCCGATGCCGGGTTGCCGGTGCCGGCGGGCACGCCGTGCATCGACCTGGCGCTGACGCGCGGCGTGCCGTCGTTCGACCAGGTGCTGCAGGTGCTGCTCAGCGAGATGCAGGTGGAGCGCGCCGCGCTGGCCGACGAGGCGCTGCAGCGCAGCCCCGCGTTCGTCGCGCAGGCCGGCGAGCGCCTGCAGGGCGTGCCGGTCGAGCGGGTGTCGCACGACGAGCTGAAACGGCGCAGCGCCTCGGCGCGCGCGATCGTGCGCAGYGGCGAGTTCACGCCGTACGCGAACCTGCTGCTGTACGCCGGCGTCGTGTTTTGAGCGTTGCTTCGAAGCACTGAACGCGCCAGCCGCCGCGAAGCCAGGCACGCGCGGGCGCGGAGGTACTTCGATGAGCGGCTTTGCAGGCACGCTACAGTCGCGGCCCATGGACCTTGCCGCCGAACTGTCGAGCCTGCACCAGCCGCTGCTGCGGTTTGCGCAACTCCAGCTGCGCCACGACAGCCTCGCCGAGGACGTGGTGTCGGAGACGCTGCTGGCGATCCTCGAGGCGCCGGAGCGCTTCGAAGGCCGCAGCACGCTGAAGACCTACGCGACCGGCATCCTGAAGTTCAWGATCATCGATGTGCTGCGCCGGCGCGGCCGCGAGATCCACGTAGAGCCGTTGGCCGAGCAGAGCGTCGACGACGCGCTCGATGCGCTGTTCGCGGCCGACGGCCACTGGCGCGACGCGCCACCGGCCTGGCAGCACCCGGAGCGGGCGCTGGAGCAGGCGCAGTTCTTCGACACGCTGCAGCTGTGCATCGACAACCTGCCGCCGAAGCTGGCCCGCATCTTCATGATGCGCGAGTGGCTGGAGCTGGAGATCGACGGCATCTGCGGCGAGCTGCAGATCACCGCCAACAACTGCAGCGTGATGCTGTACCGCGCGCGCATGCAGCTGCGCGAGTGCCTGCAGCTGCGCTGGTTCAAGGATGCGGCATGACGACGACGACCCCACCGCCCGCGAGCACGCCGGACGACGACATCGACTGCCGTGCCGCCTCGCACCTGCTGAGCGCCGCGCAGGACGGCCCGCTGCCGCCCGACGACGCGCGCCGGCTGGCGGCGCACCTGCCGATCTGCCGCATGTGCCGCAACGTGCAGGGGCAGCTCGAGTTGCTGCGCAGGAGCGCGCGCGAGCTGGGCAGCGGGGACTGATCAGCGCGTGGCCGGCAGCGGCACCGCCTCGGCCATCGCGCGGTGCCCGGCGTCGCCCGGGTGCAGGTGGTCGCCGGAGTCGAAGGCCGGCTGCAGGCGCGACGGCTGGGCCGGGTCGCGCAGCAGCGCGTCGAAATCGAGCACCGCGTCGAACTCACCGCTGGCGCGGATCCACGCAT
>NZ_JBFUFP010001055.1:0-1837 GCF_056403375.1 Rhizobacter sp. P2_H2 | reverse complement strand
GCGCTCGACGCCTTCGCGCGGCTCGACACCGCGAAGGCCCTCGAGGTGCTGAAGCAGGACGACCAGATCGACCAGGAATTCGACGGCCTGATGCGCAAGCTGATCACCTACATGATGGAAGACCCGCGCACCATCTCGTCGAGCATCGACCTGGTGTTCGTGGCCAAGGCGATCGAGCGCGTGGGCGACCATGCGAAGAACCTCGCCGAGGTCATCATCTACGTGGTGATGGGCACCGACGTGCGCCACAACTCGCTCGAGAACGTCGAGTCGATGGTGCGATGACGCGAACTGCTGCAAAGGGGATCCAACGATGAGCCAGGTGCTGGTGGTCGAAGACGAATCGGCAATCGCCGAGCTGATGTCCATCAACCTGCGCCATGCGGGCTACGAGGTGGTGGTGGCGGCGACGGCCGACGAGGCGCTGGTGCAGGTCGACCGCGTGCTGCCCGACCTGGTGGTGCTCGACTGGATGCTGCCCGGCGAATCCGGCATCACGCTCGCGAAGCGCTGGCGCTCGCAGCCGCGCACCCGCGAGCTGCCGATCATCATGCTGACCGCGCGCGCCGCCGAATCCGACAAGATCTCCGGCCTGGACGCCGGTGCCGACGACTACCTGACCAAGCCGTTCTCGACGCACGAGCTGATGGCGCGCATCCGCGCGGTGCTGCGCCGCAAGGCACCCGAGGCGCTCGACGCGGCGGTCGAGGTCGGCCCGCTGAAGCTCGATCCGGCGACGCGCCGCGTGTCGCGCGAAGGGCAGGAGGTTCGCGTCGGCCCGACCGAGTTCCGCCTGCTGCATTTCTTCATGACGCACCCGGAGCGCGTGCACAGCCGCTCGCAGCTGCTCGACCGCGTGTGGGGCGACCATGTCTTCATCGAGGAGCGCACGGTCGACGTGCACGTCAAGCGCCTGCGCGAGGCACTGAACCCGGTCAACTGCTCGCAGATGATCGAGACCGTGCGCGGTGCCGGCTACCGGCTGACGCAGCAGGTGCAGTCGCAGTCGCTGTCCGCGTGAACCTCCGGCCTGACACGGACCCGATGCGATGAACTGGCTGCTGCCGCGCTTCCTGGCCGGCGTCCTCGCGATGGCGGTCGGCGGCGGGCTCGGCCATGTGCTGGGCGAGATGGCGCATGCGCCGCTCGTGGGCCTGTGGCTCGGCACGCTGCTGGGGGCGAGCGCGGTCGCGCTGATCGACGCGGTGCGCGGCTACCGGCTGATGCGCTGGCTCAGCGGCTCGCTCGAGGGCTCGGCGCCGCGCGATACCGGCTTCTGGGGCGAGATGGGCTACCGCATCGAGCGCGCCGTGGTGGCGCGCGACCGCACGGTGAGCCGCGAGCAGGGGCGCCTGGCGCATTTCCTGTCGGCCATCGAGGCTTCGCCGAACGGCGTGCTGCTGCTCGACGAGAACGACCAGATCGAATGGTGCAATTCGGTGGCGGCCGACCACTTCGGGCTCGACCCGGTTCGCGACAAGCGCCAGCGCATCACCAACCTCCTGCGCGCACCGGTCTTCGTCAGCTACCTGCAGGCAGGCGCCTTCGAGCAGGCGGTGACGGTGCCCGACCTGCGCAACCGCGGCACCTTGTCGGTCTACATCCGGCCGTATGGCGACGGCCTGAAGCTGGTGCTGTCGCTCGACATCACCGAGCGCGAGCGCTCCGAGGGCATGCGGCGCGATTTCGTCGCCAACGTCTCGCACGAGATCCGCACGCCGCTGACGGTGCTGTCGGGCTTCATCGAGACGATGAGCAACCTGCCGCTGACCGAGGTCGAGCGGCGCCGCGTGCTGACGCTGATGGGGCAGCAGACGCAGCGCATGCAGACGCTGGT
>NZ_JBFUFP010001054.1:0-1838 GCF_056403375.1 Rhizobacter sp. P2_H2 | reverse complement strand
TCGACCTGTCGGTCGGCTCGATGGCGGCGCTGATCGCCGGCAGCATGATCCTGCTGATGAACGGCATCGCCGCGCAGGTCGGCTCGCCGCTGCTGACGGTGGCGATCGGCATCGTGTTCGCCCTCGCGCTCGGCGCGGTCTTCGGCCTCGCGCACGGGCTGCTCGTCACGAAGGGCCGCATCGAGCCGTTCATCGTCACGCTGGGCACGCTCGGCATCTTCCGCGCCTACCTGACCTACCTGGCCAACGGCGGCGCGATCACGCTCGACGGCAAGCTGTCCGACGCCTACAGCCCGGTCTACTACGGCAGCCTGCTGGGCGTGCCGTTCCCGATCTGGGTGTTCGCGGCGGTCGCGCTGCTGGGCGCGCTGATCCTGAACCGCACCGGCTACGGCCGCTACGTGCAGGCGATCGGCTCCAACGAGCAGGTCGCGCGCTATGCGGCGGTCAATGTCGACCGCATCAAGGTGCTGACCTACATGCTGCTGGGCGTGTGTGTCGGCGTGGCCACCGTGCTGTACGTGCCGCGGCTGGGCTCGGCCTCGCCGACGACCGGACTGCTGTGGGAGCTGGAGGCGATCGCCGCGGTGATCGTCGGCGGCACCGCGCTGAAGGGCGGCGAGGGCCGCATCACCGGCACCGTGGTCGGCGCGATCCTGCTCTCGGTGATCAGCAACATCCTGAACCTCACCAGCATCATCAGCGTGTACCTGAACGCCGCCGTGCAGGGCATCGTGATCATCATCGTCGCCTTCCTYCAGAGGGGGCGGCGTTAGTTCCCCGACCGGCAACGGTCATGTTCCGCAGAGACCCCGATCGAGTCCCGATCGACACACAACAGGAGACGAGTCCCATGAAGTTCATTCCCCGCATCCTCGTGACGCTGGCGGCACTTGCCGCAGGCGCCACCGCCTTCGCCCAGGACAAGGTCGTGATGGGCGTGTCCATCCCGGCCGCCACGCACGGCTGGGCCGGTGGCGTCGTCTATTGGGCCAACCGCACCAAGGCCGAGCTCGAGAAGGCGCATCCCGGCCTGCAGGTGATCGTCAAGACCGCAGGCTCGGCCTCGGAGCAGGCCAACCAGGTGCAGGACCTGCAGACCGTCAACAAGATCAACACGCTGGTGATCCTGCCGTTCGAATCCGCGCCGCTGACGCAGCCGGTCGCGCAGGTCAAGGCCAAGGGTGTGTACGTGACCGTGGTCGACCGCGGCCTGACCGACACCAGCGCGCAGAACGCCTACGTGGCCGGCGACAACCCCGGCTTCGGCAAGGTGGCCGGCGAGTACATGGCCAAGGCGATGGGCGGCAAGGGCAACGTGGTGATCCTGCGCGGCATTCCGACGGTGAYCGACAACCAGCGCGTCGACGCTTTCAACGCGGTGATGAAGGCGAACTCGGGCATCAAGGTGCTGGATGCCAAGCACGGCAACTGGAACCGCGACGATGCCTTCAAGGTGATGCAGGRCTACCTGACGCGCTTCAAGCAGATCGATGCCGTGTGGGCCTCGGACGACGACATGGCGGTGGGCGTGCAGAAGGCGATCGAGCAGGCCAAGCGCAGCGACGTGAAGCTGGTGATCGGCGGCGCCGGCTCGAAGGACTACATCAAGAAGGTGATGGACGGCGACAAGATCGTCAGCGCCGACGTGACCTACTCGCCCAGCATGATCGCCGACGCGATGAAGATGACCGCCGAGGCGCGCGTCAAGGGCACCGCGATGCCGGCGACCACGATCATCCCGTCGGTGCTGATCACCAAGGACAACGCGGCCAAGTACTACGTGCCGGACTCGCCGTTCTGAACCACCTGATCTGAGGAGCTGACCATGCCCAGAC
>NZ_JBFUFP010001053.1:0-1839 GCF_056403375.1 Rhizobacter sp. P2_H2 | reverse complement strand
CAAGAAGGGGCAGCGCGACGTGATCGCGCAGCTGATCCGCATGCAGTACCAGCGCAACGAGATGGACTTCAGCCGCGGCACCTTCCGCGTGCGCGGCGACACCATCGACGTGTTCCCGGCCGAGCACTCCGAGCTCGCGATCCGCATCGAGCTGTTCGACGACGAGGTCGAGGCGCTGCAGCTGTTCGACCCGCTGACCGGGCGCATCCGCCAGAAGATCCCGCGCTTCACCGTCTACCCGTCCAGCCACTACGTGACGCCGCGTGATCGCGTGGTCGCTGCCATCGAGACCATCAAGGCCGAGCTGCGCACGCGGCTCGACGAGCTGGTGAAGGACGGCAAGCTGGTCGAGGCGCAGCGCCTGGAGCAGCGCACCCGCTTCGACCTGGAGATGCTGCAGGAGATCGGCCACTGCAAGGGCATCGAGAACTACACGCGCCACCTGTCGGGCTCGGCGCCGGGCGAGCCGCCGTCGACGCTGGTCGACTACCTGCCGGGCGATGMGCTGATGTTCCTCGACGAATCGCACGTGCTGATCGGCCAGCTGGGCGGCATGTACAACGGCGACCGCGCGCGCAAGACCACGCTGGTCGAGTACGGCTTCCGGCTGCCGTCGGCGCTCGACAACCGGCCGCTGAAGTTCGAGGAGTTCGAGAAGAAGATGCGCCAGGTGGTGTTCGTGTCGGCGACGCCGGCCGACTTCGAGAAGCGCAACGCCGGCCAGGTGGTCGAGCAGGTGGTGCGGCCGACCGGGCTGGTCGACCCGCTCGTCGAGGTGCGCCCGGCCACGCACCAGGTCGACGACGTGCTGCAGGAGATCCGCGAGCGCGTCGAGATCCACGAGCGCGTGCTGATCACCACGCTGACCAAGCGCATGGCCGAGCAGCTCACCGACTACCTGAGCGACAACGGCGTCAAGGTGCGCTACCTGCACAGCGACATCGACACCGTCGAGCGGGTCGAGATCCTGCGCGACCTGCGGCTCGGCACCTTCGACGTGCTGGTGGGCATCAACCTGCTGCGCGAGGGGCTGGACATCCCCGAGGTGTCGCTGGTGGCGATCCTCGATGCCGACAAGGAAGGCTTCCTGCGCGCCGAGCGCTCGCTGATCCAGACCATCGGCCGCGCGGCGCGCAATGTGAACGGCAAGGCGATCCTGTATGCCGACAAGATGACCGATTCGATGCKCCGCGCGATCGACGAGACCGAGCGGCGCCGCGCGAAGCAGATCCAGCACAACCTGGAGCAGGGCATCACGCCGCGCAGCGTGAAGAAGCAGATCCGCGAGCTGATCGACGGCGTCTACAGCGAGAAGAGCGCGAAGGACGAGCTGAAGAACGCGGCCGAGACGGCCGAGGTCGAGGCGATGAGCGAGAAGGACCTCGGCAAGCGCATCAAGCAGCTCGAGAAGCAGATGCTCGAGCATGCCCGCAACCTGGAGTTCGAGAAGGCGGCCCGCGTGCGCGACCAGCTGGCCCACCTGCGCGAGCAGGCCTTCGGCGCGCCCGGCACCGACAACGTGGTGCTGCTGCCGGCTGCCGGCGGCCGCAAGGCATGACGCAGCCACCGGTGCGGGCGCAGGTGCGGGTGCTGATGGTCTGCATGGGCAACATCTGCCGTTCGCCGACCGCCGAGGCGGTGCTGCGCCACAAGCTGCGCGCGGCCGGGCTGGGCGATGCAGTCGCGGTCGATTCGGCCGGCACGCACTCGTGGCACGGTGGCGAGCCGCCCGATCCGCGCTCCATCAGGCACGCGGCGCGCCGCGGCTACGACCTGGCCCATCTGCGGGCGCGGGTCGTGACGGGGGCTGATTTCGAGCGTTTCGACCTCATCCTGGCC
>NZ_JBFUFP010001052.1:0-1845 GCF_056403375.1 Rhizobacter sp. P2_H2 | reverse complement strand
CCCATGCACTGCACGTGATCGGCCTGGCCGGACTCGGCTCGCTGATGACCCTCGTCTGCGTGCCGGCCCGTGCGCAGGAAGGCGGCTACTTCTATGGCGGTGCCTCCCTGGGCCAGTCGCGGGCGAGGATCGACGAGGATCGCATTCGCTCCAGCCTCGCGAATGCGGGGTTGGCCATGACGTCGATGACGCGCGACGAACGCGACACGGGCTACAAGGTGTTCGGTGGCTACCAACTCAATCGCAACGTCGCGATCGAGGGGGGTTACTTCAACCTCGGCAAGTTCGGCTTCACGTCGACGACCACGCCAGCCGGCACCTTGAACGGACAGATCAAGTTGCAGGGGCTGAACCTGGATCTCGTGGGCACCTTGCCGCTGGCCGGCCGCCTCTCCGCCATCGGTCGAATCGGCGCGCAATATGCCAGCGCGCGCGACACCTTCAGCGGGGGCGGCGCAGTCACTGTCCTGAACCAGAACCCCAGCAAGCGCGCCGCGAACTACAAGTTCGGAGCCGGCTTGCAGTACGAGATCAGCCCGGCGTTCCTGGTGCGTGCCGAAGCCGAGCGCTACCGCATCAATGACGCGGTCGGCAACCACGGTGACGTCGACCTGTTCTCGGTGAGCCTCGTCATTCCGTTCGGCCGGGCCCCCCGCGAGGCACCACGCGCGTTGGCGACACCTGCCCCTGTCGAAGCGGCACCGGCGCCAGCGCCCGCGCCGCCGGTCGCCATCGCTGCGGCCCCGGTTGCGCCCGCTCCCTTGCCTGCGGAGCGTCGACGGGTGCGTTTCGCTGCAGATTCACTGTTCGCCTTTGACCGAGCCGACGTGAAGCCTGAAGGCCGCCAGGCCCTCGACCAGTTCTCGAAGGAACTGGCCGGCACACGGTACGACGTGATCACGGTGGAAGGCCACACCGACCGGCTCGGAACGAGCGCCTACAACGAGAAGCTGTCGGCGCGTCGTGCGGAATCGGTCAAGGCGTACCTCGTGGGCCCCGGAGGCATCGATTCGACCAAGGTCTCGGCAACGGGCAAGGGTGAATCGACACCCGTCACGACACCGGGCGACTGCAAGGGCGACAAGCAGACGGCCAGGCTGATCGCCTGCCTGCAGGCGGATCGACGCGTCGAGGTCGAGGTCACGGGAACGCGGTGAGCATTCCCATGCCTGGATGACCGCCCGTCAGAACGGGATGTCGTCGTCCATGTCGTCGAAGCCGGTCGACGACTTCGCGGCCGGCTTGGTGGCTGCCGGGCGCGAGGCCGGCGCGGGGCGCTCGGCCCGCTCGGTGCGTTCCGGCCGATCGCCGCCGCCGCCGCCCGAGGCGCCGCGGCTGTAGCCGCCACCGCCGCCGCCTTCGTCGCCACCACCGCCATCACGGCCGCCCAGCAGCTGCATGTTGTCGGCAATGATCTCGGTGGTGTACTTCTCCACACCGTCCTTGTCCTGCCACTTGCGGGTCTTCAGGCGGCCTTCGACATAGCACGAGCGGCCCTTCTTCAGGTACTCGCCGGCGATCTCGGCCAGGCGGTCGTAGAACACCACGCGGTGCCATTCGGTTTCTTCCATCTTCTCGCCGGAGGTCTTGTCCTTCCAGTTGCGCGAGGTGGCGAGGGTCACGTTGCAGATCGCGGCGCCGTTGGCGGAGTAGCGCACTTCGGGGTCACGGCCCAGGTTGCCGATGAGGATGACTTTGTTGATCGAGGCCATGAGAGCGGCTCCTGAAAAGTAGAACGGGGAAAAGGGGGAAAGCGGGGAAATCGGGGTACGGCGAGGGGAATGCCCGATTATCAGCGATGCATCTGGTCACGCCCGGGCAACGAAACTTCACACGGGCCGGGGT
>NZ_JBFUFP010001051.1:0-1846 GCF_056403375.1 Rhizobacter sp. P2_H2 | reverse complement strand
CGCTTGATGGGCTCGGGCACGTTGTGCCGAGCTCCTCAGTTGTAGTTCCCATCGAATTGGAGTTAGTGTGAAACGTCGTCATTTCCTGAGCCTGGGTGCTGCTGCACCGGTGGCCCTGGCCTTCCCGAAGCTGGCGACCGCCGCCTCCACCAAGATCGTGCTCGGCCAGTCGGCCGCGTTCTCGGGCCCGGCCAGCGCGCTGGGCGAGCGCTTCAAGGAAGGCGCGCTGCTCGCCTTCGAGCGCGTCAATGCGCGCGGCGGCGTCAACGGCCGCACGATCGAGCTGCGCAGCGTCGATGACGGCTACGAGCCCGACCGCTGCGCCGAGAACACGCAGAAGCTGCTGAAAGACGACGTGTTCGCGCTGTTCGGCTACATCGGCACGCCCACGTCGGTCGCCGCGCTGCCGCTGGCCACCGCGGCGCGCACGCCGTTCTTCGCGCCGTTCAGCGGCGCCGAGGCCCTGCGCTCGCCGTTCAACCGCATGGCCTTCCATGTGCGTGCGTCGTACAACGACGAGACCGCCGAGATCGTCAAGCAGATCACCTCGATCGGCATGCAGCGCATCGGCGTCTTCTACCAGAACGACAGCTACGGCAAGGCCGGCCTGGACGGCATGACGGCGGCGCTGACGGCGCACAAGCTGAAGCCGGTGGGCCTGGGCACGGTCGAGCGCAACACGGTGAACGTGGCGGCCGGCGTCGGCACCATCCTGGCCGACAAACCCGATGCGATCGTGCTGATCAGCGCCTACAAGTCGTGCGCGGCGTTCATCCGCGAGGCGCGCAAGCAGGGCTTCAGTGGCAGCTTCTACAACGTCTCGTTCGTCGGCACGCAGGCGCTGGCCGCCGAGCTCGGCCAGGACGCCCGCGGCGTCGCGATCAGCCAGGTGATGCCGCTGCCGTTCAGCGCCACCGTGCCGATCTCGGCCGACTACCTGTCGGCCGGCAAGGCGCTGGGCGCGAAGTTCGAGCCCAACTACGGCGGCATCGAAGGCTTCGTCGCCGCCCGCACGATGATCGAGGGCCTGCGCGCGGCCGGCGGCAACGCAACGCCGGAGACGCTGGTGACGGCGCTGGAGAACATGCCCGAGCTGAACCTCGGCGGCTTCTTCATCGATTTCAACGACAGGTCGCATGCCGGCTCGAAGTACGTCGACATGACGATCCTGACGGCGGAAGGCAAAGTCCGGCATTGAGTCTGGTAGCCCGGATGCCAATCCGGGTGCGCGTCGGTCGGACTCTTCCCCGGATTGGCATCCGGGCTACGGCAGGCCTGTAAACTGCTTTGCTCCTTCTGAGGGAGCGCTTCCATGCAGTTGATCGAGTCCATCCTGGCCGATGCCGCGGCCGTCACGGCGATCCGACGTGACATCCACGCCCACCCCGAACTCTGCTTCGAGGAGAAGCGCACCGCGGATGTGATCGCGAAGGCGCTCACCGACTGGGGCATTCCGATCCACCGTGGGCTCGGCACCACCGGGGTCGTCGGCATCGTCAAGGGCACCGCAGGCACGAGTGACCGGGCCGTCGGCCTGCGCGCCGACATCGACGCGCTGCCGATGACCGAGAAGAACACCTTCGCGCACGCCAGCACCACGCCGGGCAAGATGCATGCGTGCGGCCACGACGGCCACACCGCGATGCTGCTGGCGGCTGCCAAGCACCTCTCGAAGAACCGCCATTTCGACGGTACCGTCTACCTGATCTTCCAGCCCGCCGAAGAAGGCGGCGGCGGCGCACGCGAGATGATCAAGGACGGCATCTTCAAGCAGTTCCCGATGGAGGCGGTGTTCGGCGCCCACAACTGGCCCGGCATGAAGGTCGGCCAGTTCGCACTGAAGAAC
>NZ_JBFUFP010001050.1:0-1851 GCF_056403375.1 Rhizobacter sp. P2_H2 | reverse complement strand
GTGAAGGACCGGGCTTTCGAATCTGGTGGCCAAGGGCGGAATCGAACCACCGACACGCGGATTTTCAATCCGCTGCTCTACCAACTGAGCTACTTGGCCGTGAGCCGATGAGTATAGCAGTTTGCCGGCAGGCTTCGATCAGATCCCGCCGCTGCGCTTGTTGCGCGTCAGGTCGACACCCAGCTGCTTGAGCTTGCGGTACAGGTGCGTGCGCTCCAGGCCGGTCTTCTCGGCCACGCGCGTCATGCTGCCGTTCTCCTTGGCCAGGTGGAACTCGAAGTAGCTCTTCTCGAAGGCATCGCGCGCCTCGCGCAGCGGCCGGTCGAGCTCGAAGCTCTGCTCCGATTGCGGGCCGATCGGCGGCAGCGGCATCGCCTGGCTCACCGGCAGGGCTTCGATGGGCATGCCGTACTCGATGCGCGGCAGCGGCAAGGGAGGTGGAGGCGGCGGTGGCGGCGGGGCCGCGCGGCTGTTCGGCTTGACCAGCGCCTGCTCCACCGCGCGCAGCAGCTTCTGCAGCGTGATCGGCTTCTCGAGGAAGGCCACCGCGCCGACCTTCGTCGCCTCGACCGCCGTGTCGATGGTGCCGTGGCCCGACATCATGATCACCGGCATCGTCAGCAGCGTGGTCGCACCCCACTCCTTCAGCAACGTGATGCCGTCGACATCGGGCATCCAGATGTCGAGCAACACGAGGTCCGGCCGCACCCGCTCGCGGCACGCGCGGGCCTGCGCCGCGTTCTCGGCCAGTTCGACCTGGTGGCCTTCGTCGGTCAGGATCTCCGACAGCAGGGCGCGAATGCCCAGTTCGTCATCTACAACAAGAATGGTGGCCATGAACCCTCAGTGCACCCGGCTGTCGGTGGCGGCCGCTTCAGCAGTGCCAACCGGTGCGAATTTTGAAAATGATAGCGAAACTTGGGCACCGATCACGACTTCTCCCTGCTCGGAAGCCTCGGTCAGGTTGGCCAGCCGGATGCGCGCCCCGTGTTCATCGGCGATTTTCTTGACGACGGCCAGGCCCAGGCCGGTCCCCTTGCTCTTCGTGGTGACGTACGGTTCGAACGCCCGCTTCAGCACCTTGTCGGCGAATCCCGGCCCATTGTCGATCACCTGCAGCCGCACGGCCCGCACCTCGCCCTGCTCGGTGCGCGCGAGTTCGGTGACCACGCGCACCTGCCCGTCGGGCCGCTCGGCCACCGCATCGATCGCGTTCTGCACCAGGTTGTGGATGACCTGCCGCAGCTGCGTCGTGTCACCGATGATCGCCGGCAGGTCGGCCGCGAGGACGGTTCGCAGCTGCCCCGATTCCTGCGCCGTCGCGTACAGCGTCAGCACCTCGGCCACCAGCGCGTTCAGGTCGAGCGGATGCGGCCGCGCCGCCGGCAAGCGCGCGTAGTCGCGGAACTCGTTGACCAGCGTCTTCATCGCCTGTACCTGGCTGACGATGGTGCCCACCGAGCGCACCAGCATCGCCTGGTCGAGGCCTTCGAGCTTCGACTCCAGCTTGTGCTGCAGCCGCTCGGCCGACAGCTGGATCGGCGTCAGCGGGTTCTTGATCTCGTGCGCCAGGCGCCGCGCCACCTCGCTCCAGGCCTCGGCGCGCTGGGCCGAGACCACGTCGCTGATGTCGTCGAACACCATCAGGCGGCCGTCGTGCGGCATCGCCGCGCCGCGCACCAGCAGCGTCACCTTGTCGCGATCGGGCGCGGTCTGCAGGTCGAACGCATCCTGCCAGTGGTCGCGCTCGCCGGCCTCGGGGCTGCTGCGGTGCAGGTCGAAGCGCTGCAGCACCGCCCGGCCGAAGTCCGCCAGCCCCGGCACCTCCTCCAGCGTGCGGCCGCGGTAGGC
>NZ_JBFUFP010001049.1:0-1856 GCF_056403375.1 Rhizobacter sp. P2_H2 | reverse complement strand
CGGCCGATGCGGTGCAGCGGCTGCTGCGCGACCCGGCAGCGCTCGCCTGCGCGCTCGGCGAGTTGCTGAGCGAGCCGAAGCCGACGGTGTGGTTCGATGCCGGCGAGCCGCTCGAGGCGCCGCAGGCGGTGCGCCTGGACCGCCGCACGCGGATGATGTATGACGATCGGCATGTGTTCATCAACGGCGATTCGTTTCGCGCGGCCGGCCGCGACGCGCGGTTGATGCGCCTGCTGGCGGACGGCCGCAGCCTGGCACTTGCCGATGTCGCGCGGCTGAGCGACGATGCCTTCGGATTGCTCGACCAATGGGCGCAGGCGGGCTGGGTGCGCCCGCTGCACAAGGAGTGAAAAGATGGACGAGACCGGTACGCCCCGCATCATCACGTCGCGCAGCGATTTCCTGCAGGCCCTGCGCGAGGGCTTCGCGCTCGCGGCGGAGCAGGGCTGTCGCGAGCTGCTGCTGAGCGATCCCGACTTCGCCGACTGGCCGCTCGGCGAGCAGGCGGTGCTCGATCACCTGACGCGCTGGGCCTTCGCGCACCGCAAGCTGACGATGCTGGGCGGGCATTTCGACGAGATGTCGCGGCGCCACGCGCGCTTCGCGCAATGGCGCCGGCAGTGGTCGCACATCGTCGAATGCCGCTCGCCCGACAGCGATGACGAGCGCGATGTCCCGACCGTGCTGCTGGCCCCGGGCCTGGTCACGCTGCGGCTGCTGAATCCGGCGCAGTACCGCGCGAGCTGGTCCACCGACGAGGGCGATGCGGTGCGCACGCGCGAACACCTTGATGCACTTTTGCAACGCTCCGTCGAGGCCTTTCCTGCGACAACCCTGGGCCTATAGGGTATGCACTGGGTCTGCGTATAATCATGGGCTGGACCTACGAAACGCTCGAGCTTTCGTAGGTCTGAGTCCGTTGGGGATCTGCCGTGTATCGATTGATCGGAGGGTTCCCACAATTACCGGTAATTGTCTGAACCTTTCATTGAGGATAAGTATGAAAAAGTCGCTTCTGTTGGCTTCCCTGGTTGCTGCTGTTGCTCTGGCCGCTTGCGGCAAGAAGCCGGAAGAGGCCGCTCCGGCTGCTCCGGCCGCCACGCCGGCTCCGGCTCCCGCTCCGGTGGCTGACGCCGCTGCTTCGGGCGCTGCAATGGCCGCTTCGGCTGCCACGGACGCTGCTTCGGCTGCTGCCGGCGCTGCTTCGGCCGCCGCTTCGGCTGTCAAGTAAATCGCTTCGGCGATGTGAGAAAGCCGCCTTCGGGCGGCTTTTTTTCGCCTGTACTTCTCAGCGTAAAAGTCAGCGCAGTGAGAGCCATTCGAATCCCAGCGCCGGATCGGCCACGATGATGTCGTCCGCGTTGCCGCCCGTCACGCCAAGCAACGCTTGAACGGCCAGCTCGGGCCGGTTGTTCTGCCGGCTCAGGTGCGCGGCCACCAGGTGGCGCAGCCCGGCATGGTGGCAGGCCGCGAGGATCTCGGCCGCGCTCTCGTTCGACAGGTGCCCGAGCCGCCCGCCGACGCGCCGCTTCAGCGAGGCCGGGTAGCTCGAGTTCGCGAGCATCTGCACGTCGTGGTTGCATTCCAGCAGCAGCGCATCGCAGCCTTGCAGGTGCGCGATGACGTGCGCCGTCGACGAGCCGGTGTCGGTCAGCACGCCCAGGCAGGCATCGCCATCGGTCAGGCGCAGCTGCAGTGGCTCGTTGGCATCGTGCGGCACGGTGTAGGGCCGCAGCTGCAGGTCGCCGACGGTGATGGCTTCGCCGTCGCGCGCGACGTTCAGCCATTCTTCCGCCGACGGATCGCCGATCGCGCGCCAGGTGCCCAGGCTCGTCCACAACGGCACGCGGTGACGG